>JBEGIR010000001.1 GCA_040224245.1 Puniceicoccaceae bacterium
GGAGCAAAGATCGCTTCATCTGGGCGATTGCTGAGGATGGCACGGTGTATGGCACCCACGACGCCACCGAGGGTGCCGTGTATTTGAACACCCAGGTCTGGGCGGTGCTTTCCGGTGCTGCCAGTGAAGAGCAGGCCCGCACCTGCATGGAAACCCTCAATCGCGAACTGTCCACTGACTACGGCTTGCAGCTCTGCGCACCTCCGGTAACCACGATGCCGGTTCGCATCATGGCCGCACGTCTGTTCAATCCGGGGACCAAGGAAAATGCGGGCATTTTCAACCATCCCCAGGGCTGGGCGGTGATTGCGGAGTGCATGCTCGGCAACGGCAATCGCGCCTACGAATACCACAGCAACTACCTGCCGGCAAAGTTCAACGACAAGGCCGAAATCCGGGGATCCGAACCCTACGTGCACTGTCAGTCCACCCACGCAAAATACAGCCCCATGCATGGCGCAGCACGGCTGCCCTGGCTCACGGGTGCCGCAACCTGGTGCTACTACTCCTCGACCGCCTACATGCTCGGCATCCGTGCCGAACTCGACGGAATGCGCATCGATCCCTGCCTGCCCGATCACTGGGACGGATATCAGGCCACGCGTCGCTTCCGCGGCATGGAGCTGAAGATTGATGTGAAAAACCCCGACCGTGTGCAGACTGGTGTCAAGCGCATCACCGTGGACGGAGCCGTCATCGACTCGACTCTCGTTCCTCTCGACAAGCTGAGCGACGGGTGCCGCATCGAAGTGCTCATGGGGTAAGTCCGACGTAGCGTTGCCCGCTCAGGGCGATTGCGGCAATGACAGACTGGCCCACACTGGCAGATGGTCAGAGGGATAGCGTCGGTCCACCGAATCGCTCAAGTTCGCATACTTCCGCACCTGCCACTCGTCTGACACCAATACGAAGTCGATGCGATCCTGCAGGGGCGCATCCCAGTTGAAGCCGTTGAAGGTGCCAACCGGACCGTAGGGTGGTTCCTGCGAGACCACGAGCGCATCCTTCAGCATCTTCGTCAACAGGTGAACTGGCGCGGAATCAGGAAGCGTATTCAAGTCCCCCATCATCACAACCGGCATGGCATCCGACTGCTGCCAGGCATCAAGGCGCTCCAGGATCAGCTCCGCCGACTGCTGGCGTGCCTGTTCCACTTCGTGGTCAAAATGCGTGTTCAGCACGCGCAGGCGCAGGCCACTCTCACGCTCGCGCAGCACCACCCAGGTGCAGATGCGTCGGTAGGAAGCTCCCCAACCGTAAGAAGGAACCTCAGGGGTTTCCGACAACCAAAACTGCCCATGATCTTCCAGCAGGAAGCGATCTGTCCGAAAAAAGATCGGTGCAAACTCACCCGCATCCCGTCCATCATCGCGGCCAGTGCCCACCCATTCATACGCAGAAAGTTGCTCCGACAGCGCATCAATCTGATGGCGCATCGCCTCCTGCAGGCCAAACACATCCGGACCGTGAAAGCGCAATAGACCTGCCACCCGATTCGCCCGGTTGGGCCATGCGTTGGCTCCGTCGCTCGCTACATCGAGGCGAATGTTATAGCTCATGACGTTCAGATTCTGCGCCATTGCTGAAAATACCAGACTCGCACTCAGAATCCCCACCAAGCATGCTCGAATTTGCATGCCCCGATCTTGAACAAATCGCGCGCTCTTGTCACTCCCCAGAATGCAGCTTGAGGTTTTTCGCCGCTTCCCTCGGAACTCTCACAAAGGACGGCACGGGCATTTAGGGCAGCGCAATGCCTTTGCGATAAGTCACTTCATCGCGAGCACCGCCCGCTACCTCGGTCGCCACTGCAAGCTGGGCGCGGGCAGCAGGATTGTTACGCACGAAGGCGTCCAGGAAAAGCAGTTCCCAAGTGCGCGCATCCTGGTGGGCAGCATGGCTGAACAGGTGGGCTTCCTCCGGCAGGCGCACTGCCATGGACGGACCTGCAACTGCGCGTATGCCGCCCATCACTCCCTTGGGTTTGACGTTTTTGTCCTTGCCACCATAGATGGCCAAGTAGGGTTTGCTCACGGCACTCAGGCCAGCATGGTTTTTTCCAAAATACCAGCCATCGACTGCGGAGGGCCAGAATCCAAAGCTCGCACCCATGAACGGCACAACCCCCACAGCAGCTTTGATTCGGGGATCCGGCACAGCAGGCAGGCGCTGCTTGGGGTCAAAACCACCCAATGCCGTGAGCACGGTGTGGCCGCCGCCACTCTCACCCACAGCACCCATGCGGTCGACATCGATTGAAGGGCCGTAGTCAGGATGGGCGAGCACATAGTCCAACGCAGCCTTGAATGCGAGCGAGCGCAGGGCAAGAGCCGCAGCAAACTCAGTTTCTCTGCCGTCCCCGTGAAACAGGTCCACCACGATGTAACCCTGCTGGGCAATGGCCCGCATGTGGTGGATGTACCACAGGCTGTGCGTGCGGTAGCCCCCTGACATCATGATCAGGGGAAATTTGCCACCCGGAACTTCTGCAAACAACGGTTGATCTCCCGGTTGATGCATGTGCGAGAGGGTGCGGTCACCCGTGTCCGTGTAGGGAAATTCGTAGTCCGTCCGAGGGTTGGATTCGGTAGTTGGGTAGGCGATGAGTAGCACAACCGGCCAGGTTTTCCCCGCCCAGGAACCGTATCGTTCCGGTTGATCCGGCACCTGGACGATCACCGTTGGTGCGGCATCCGGCTGGAGCAGGATGTCGCGCACATAGTGCGCTTCGCTCGGTTGACCGAGCAGGTAGGACAACATCACTTGGTTATCCGGTTGTTCCTTCACTTCCAGGTGGCTCATGGCAACCGCATAGGGACCTGCCTGCCACGCTGGAAGGCTGTTGGCCGAAGTCAGTTGGACGAGACATGAAATTCCAGTCAGGAACAGGCAAAGGTTTTTCAGCAAGGGCATCATAGGTTTGAGGGTAAACAGAACGAAAGAAGACCTCAGATTCATAGCCCATCTGGGTCGAAATGGCGAGTGCATTCATTGAGAGCATCCTTCACAGAATTGAATGGATCGATTCAGCAAAAGCATTGATATAAAAACCGAACATCCAGTATGTTTTTTGAAAACCAAATTACCATGAAACTATTTGAACGGGAATACCCCATTCCACCTGTGTTCAAAGAGGTATTGGGGTCGCGCCAGAGTGCTGGTGCCCTGCTCTGCATTGCCTTGTTGACTGCGCTGGCCGCCACGTTATGGGGCTTTAACATTGGCTCGGACGCAACGTCAGTTAGCCTGTGGCGCCAGGTGCTGGCCTGGCTGCTGATGCTGGATATCGCCGCCGGAGCGGTTGCCAACTTCACGCCCGGCACCAACGCCTTCTACGCAGAGCGCCCGGTTTGGCGTTGGGGCTTTATTGCCATTCATGTTCATTTGCCACTGGTCGGCTGGCTACTAGGCTTGCCAATGGTTCCGCTTTTGTGGGTGTGGGCTTACACCATCGGAGCCGCAGCTCTGGTCAACCTCTTTGATGGCCGCCACTGGCAAGCGGTTCTCGCCGGTACTTTGATGTTTGCCGGCGTATTGGGCATTACCCTGCTGCCATTGTCGCCCTGGTTGATGTCGCTGGCGATATTGTTCATGATCAAGGTGATGTATGCCTTTGCAGTGAATCATTACCCCGATCAGAGAGCCTCTACGCCATGACATCGCCGATCACTGGTCCGCTCACCCGACCCGACCAGGTAGCCGTCAGTGCCTTGCTGACAGAGGCCTTTGAGGCTGACCCGGCCTATGCGTATTTCTTGAGCGGTTGCTCACCCACCAAAAAGGATCACTACCGGGCTCTTCTGATCCGTTTTGTCGTGGCCTATCATTGCCAATTCGGCATGCCGGTTTGGGGAACAACGCTGAATGGACAGCTGGTCGCCTGCGCACTGGTAGAAGCGCCTGGTCCGGAGTGGCGTCGGGCGCTGGCACTGCTCTGGCAACTGCCAAGACTGATCGGACGTGTGCCGCTGTCGAGCGTGCAGCACATGAACCAATACGCCAGAGTCAGCCGCCGAGGCTTGCCGAATACAATTCGCCACTACCTGATTAAAATTGGGGTGTCTTCGAACCACCAGGGGCAAGGCCTGGGCAAATCATTGATCAGCGCCATTGTGAACCACTACCAGCAGAGCGAGGGTATGATGGGCCTGGATACCGAAAACCCGGACAATGTGCCGCTGTACGAACACTTGGGCTTCCAATTGCATGACCAACTGACGCTGGACAGTCTCAAGATTTATCGAATGTACCGACCACTGAAGTAAGACTACGACCATGAAAACCAGCCGGGAAACTCTGTGACGGGATCGCCTTTTCGACTCTTTCTGCAAACGAACCCCCTCCTCCCGGGCTGACGCTCTCAAAAGCAATTTCATCTCTTTTTTCCTTCGATTGAAACGCCCATGCAGGGCTTTCAAATCGATCGGAGCTTGCATCCCAGTTCCGTCGCTTAAGTGGTTGCATGGGTTCAAGGGAGATAACTGCGGGTCTTGCTGATATCCTCGGTCCGACAAACAGAAAGCACCCTGCTATCTCGGCAAACCAAGCTTGCGATCATTGCCCAGCCCGTCATAAGGTAATGGAATCGACTCCATTAGAGATGCAAGACGCATGCAGTATTCCCCATACCTTTCATGCCTGCATCATCTATTCTCACAAACACCCATTTTGAACCCCAAAGTTCCCCATCACATGTCTTCCCAACGACACCTTCTTTTACTCATCCTTGTCTCATTGTTCACCATGGGATTGTTCGCAAGTGACACCCACCCGCAGGCCGACACCCGTGATGAGTCCTCACAGGATCCCATTGACGAAGCGGGTTTTGTCAGCATTGGCGGAATCGAACAATGGATCACCATCAGGGGAAACAATCGAACCAACCCTGTGATTCTCTTCGTACACGGCGGCCCAGGCAATCCGATAAGCCTGTGGTCGGAATCGCTCTACCAAAACTGGGAATCCACCTTCACGATTGTGCAATGGGATCAACGGTTTGCAGGAAAAACCTATGAACGCAATGAACCTGCCGTGCAGTGGGATGCCGAGAGCTTTCATCAAAAGGAACTAACAGTGAAACGTCTGGTCGCCGACGGTATTGAAGTGACCGAATACCTGATTCATCACCTCCAACAAGAGAAAATCATTCTCACTGCCACATCTTGGGGTTCGTTGCTTGCCGTTCATATGATTCAACAGCGACCCGAGCACTTCCATGCATACGTTGGAATCTCTCAGTTGGTGAGTGGAAAACACAACCTTCGGGAAAGCTACGAACAGACACTGCAACGTGCCCGTTCCAAAAATGACACCGTGGCGATCACGACTCTTGAGGAACTTGGCCCGCCCCCCTGGCGAAATCCCCGCAATTTTGGAAAACTCCGACGCATCGTCTATGCCTATGAGCGGGAGAAGACTTCCGAAGACTTCAAGCTTGTCGCAGGAGCCGACTACCAAAGTGAGGCCTATCAGGAAGCATACACCGCTGGCGAAGATTTCTCGTTTCTCAAGTTCGTTGGACTAGAAGGTGACGGGTTTCTTGCGGAGATCGACCTGCCCGCGCACGCAACCCATTTTGAAATCCCGATTTTCATCCTTCAAGGTGCTGAAGATCTTCTCACCACCCCAGATGTCACGCAATCCTACTTCGACACCATCAGCGCGCCCGAAAAACAACTCATTCTCGTCGATCAAGCTGGCCACGATCCCAACATTGCCATGATTGAGCGGCAACTGAAGGTCATGAAAAACCAGGTCGTTCCACTGATCCGGGAGTCGAAGGCAGACCGCTAGCACGACAACCCCAAACAGGCTTTCGATCATGGGATACTCCCTGCCTCAGAAAAGGTAGGTATTGTCGTGAATTTACTCAAAGAGCAAACTGAGGGAAACTCCGATCATAGCCACCTCAACACTAGCATGAACCGCGCTGAGTCAAAAGGACAGGCTTGATTTTCTACAGAATGGAGGCAAAAGTAAGGAATGTCGATAATGCAAGCGAAAGTCACCTCTAAGGGGCAGGTCACACTCCCCAAGCAAATCAGAGAATCCCTTTCGATTCGAACTGGAGATCGACTTGAGTTCTCACTGGAACCCTCGAACAGGATTTCGATCAGGAAAAAGAGGAAGCCAGGTTCCTCAGCGGGGTGCGCAAAGCACCTGATGGCACCCGGGCAGAAGCCGCTGACCAGCGAGCAGATGGATGATGCGATTCGAAATCACATGAGGAAGAAGTACTCGGATCGCCTTCAAAGCGAATGATCGCCTTCGATACCAATCACCTGCTTCGTCACGTTCTGGACGACGACACCAAGCAGAGTGCTCACGTCCATTCATTGATCAAATCCGCAGAATCAACGGATGAGCAAATCCATCTCCTTGATCTGGTTCTGATGGAAGCGTGCTGGGTGCTACAAAGCGGCATGGGCTTTGACCGGGATGCCTGGTGTCATGTCCTTGATAGCCTTTTGCAAGACCCGGTATTCTCTTTTGATAACAGCCGACGATTGTGGAAGGCATTGGAAAGATACCGCGACGGCAGGGCTGATTTCGACGATTATTTGATATTGGGTCATTCGGAGTCAATAGGAGCTAAGCTCGAAACCTTCGACAAGAAACTCAGGAACGAGCTTTGACCCATGGACGACTTGGAATGTAATATTCTTAACCCACCGAGAAGATCACATAGCCGACTTAATTCTCAGATTTTGAATTTCAAATCAAGCGAAGCATGGGGGTAGGAACCATCAGCCTGCTTGGTGATCGTGCCAGACAAATCTTGCGCCGCTGGGCGAGCTGAGCCTAGACTCCGGGCAATGGAGTTTTCTTTCAATGACTTGCCCATGGGGTGGCTTGCGGTGGTGGTCTTTGCATCGAGAGTATTGGACGTTTCGATCGGAACCATCCGCACCATTGCCACAGTGCAGGGGCGCATTGCCATGGCGTTCATTCTGGGGCTGTTTGAGGTGACGATCTGGTTGATCGTCATCGCGACGGTGGTCAATACCGTGCTGGAGCGTCCTTGGCTTCTGATCTTCTATGCCTTGGGTTTTTCAACCGGAAATGTGGTTGGCATCTTGATTGAACAGCGACTGGCACTGGGGCACGCGGTATTGAGGGTTTTTACCACCGACCATGCGCAAGCCGTCACCGAAGCACTCAGAACTGCTGGATATCGGCTGACACGATTTGAAGGAGCGGGCATCCGGGGACCTGTGTTCGAGCTGCAGATCGTGTGCGAACGCAAGCAGCTGGCCAAAGCCCTGGCCATTGTGCAACAGATTGACCCTGAGATTTTTTATCTGTGCGAAACCCCGACCCGCGTTCGACGCTCAGGTGCGACGGTGGGGCTGTTCCCGAACAATTGGGTCAGTCGTTTCAAGCGCAAATAGCCATTCCGTTCACCACCATACAGGTAAACCCTAACGAACTGGAAGGTGGTTGCTGTGGAAGCATTCAAATCGACGGTGGTTTGTGAATTGAGAAGCAAACCGAACTGACCTTGCAGCCAGTTCGGTTTGGGTTTACAGACAGGGTTCTTGTCTGTTCTGTTTTCGACTCAGAAATTTGAGACTCATTATCAGCCTGGTAGATTATTGGATCTCCAACTGGAAACATGGCATGCATCCGGGCAACACTACGGACATGGACTCATGGCATTTCCGGGGTCACAAGGGTTGATTTTTGTGAGGGAACGATTTTGAGTTCGGGCATGGCATCCTTACGCATCGTGATCTTTGGCAACTCGGGTTCGGGCAAATCAACACTGGCCAGGGCGTTGGCGAATCGAGCCGGGCTTGCGCATCTGGATCTGGACGACATTGCATGGAAGTCCGAAGCCGTAAGGCAGGATCTTCAAGTCAGCCTTAAGGCTCTGGAATTCTTTCAGAACCAACACCCCGCATGGGTCATCGAGGGGTGCTACGGCTCGCTCATACGTGCGGCGGCGGCTCGCGCATCTCAACTGATCTTTCTCAACCCGGGCGTTGAGGCGTGTCAGCAGAACTGTCGCAACCGTGCATGGGAACCTCACAAATACCCCACCCGTGAAGCACAGGATGCAAACCTCGCCATGCTGCTCGATTGGGTTGCCGGATACGAAACCCGGGACGATGAATTCTCATTGGCGGCCCATCGAAGTATTTTTGAGGAGTTTGCTGGCAACAAAACACAAATCACTTCGAACTCCCAGGCTGTGGAACTTATACAGCAACTCTGCACAAGTTCTTAATCGTCGGGTCAGTTGTAGAAACGCCAGGGGAAGACTTCCGCCTTGTGACTACCTCAGGTCCGCAATCCGGGTTTTCACAAATCCAGCTACAAGACTGTCGATACATCTATCGGAACGCTCCTGCGTGATCGTCCGCACTGTCCAGACTTCGAAAACGCCAATGGCGATGTTCTATTTTCTACATTGAACAAGAAAGCATCGACACAAACCCAAACAAGACACTGAACTCCATTTACTTACAAAATGATGTAGCCAATTACTCATCCATTCTCCACATGTAAATTCCTTGTCACAAAGTTAAGGAAAATTTCTCAAAAACGATACACAGAAACACAACCGCGCTCCATTGACTTCGATCCAAACGACAGGGTAAGAACCCTAGTGAATCCCCATCATCACCCCTATAAAAGGGAAACTGTCACTAGCAAAACCCTGAAATGAATAAATACTGTGAACACGCATGGTCGTCCGCGACCCTTGCTCTCCTATGCGCTGTACCGATGCTATCGGCACAGATTGAAGACGAAGATGTCTATGAATTAAGCCCCTTCACTGTGGAATCCAGTGAGGATGAGGGATACCTCGCCGCAACAACCCTGGCCGGAACCCGTATCCGCACCGATCTCAAAGATGTAGGATCATCGGTTTCCGTTGTCACCGAAGAATTCCTCAAGGATACGGCATCCACCAACGCAGAAACGCTGCTGGTCTACACCACCAATACCGAAGTCGCAGGCCAGGGAGGAAACTTCCTGGGACAGGGCGACGGAGCGGTGCTGACCAACACCAATCGCACCAGTCCGATCCAGAACACCCGCGTGCGCGGACTCACCGAAGCCGACAACACCCGGGACTACTTCCTCTCGGATATTCCCTGGGACTCCTACAATGTCGGGCGCATCGATCTGCAACGCGGGCCAAACTCGATCCTGTTCGGGATTGGCAGTCCCGCTGGCATCGTAAACGCCAGCACAAATCCCGCAGCGTTTGCAGATGATCACGTGATCGAGAACCAGCTGGACAACTTCGGCACTGTGCGCTTCACCGGGGACTTCAATAAAGTGCTGATCCCTGATGAACTCGCCGTTCGTGTTGCCCTGCTGAACAATGAAACCCGCTATCGTCAGCACCCGGCATTCAAGGATGACCAGCGCGTCTATGGAGCAGTCAACTACGCGCCCCGGCAATTCAACAATGAGCGCACCCATACTGCCATCCGGGCCAACTACGAAAAGGGGGAAATCCGCGCCAACTACCCGCGGCTGACTCCACCGCTCGATGGCATCACGCCCTGGTACCAGTTCATGGGACAGGGCATCTATGAGGCACAAACCTCAGCCGATGCGGAAGCAGAGCAACCCTGGCTCGATGCACCGGGGCAGCGGGTATGGGATGGCGTGGTCATTCCCTACGTTGGTGGAGGTGCAGGACAGGCCTACCCTGCCAAGGTCTTCGGCTGGCCCGATACCAGCATCCCGGTTCCGGCATCCGTGGTGGGCAACAATCAGCTGCGCGGCGTCGCATCCTATGATGCCTATGCGGTAAACGCGGGTCTCGAATATGCGGGAATCAACGCCTACAAGGCGCGTTCGCTGGTCGACGATTCCATCTTCAACTTCTATGACAACCTGCTCGAAGGTCCCAACAAGCGGGAGTGGAATGACTTCAGCGCCTTTAATGCCGCTGTCAGCCAGACGTTCTTTGGCAACGCCGTCGGATACGAACTCGCATTTGACAAACAGCATGCCACCTGGGGATACGAAAATTTCCTCTCGGGGGATGGCGCGATGATCACGGTGGACGTCATGAGCCACCTGCTCGATGGTTCGCCCAATCCCAATGTCGGTCGTCCACTCACCATTGCTGGAGGAGGTTCGGCAGGTGGGTACTGGGCTGACAGCGAACGGGAAACCATACGCCTGACGGGCTTCGCCGAAGTCGATTTCCGCGACTTTCTGGATGAAGATTCCTTTGTTGCCCGACTGCTGGGACGCAACGTGTTCACGGGCTTGCTGAGCCGTCAATCCCGCGATTTTGAGAGCCGCAACTACAACCGCTACTACCTGGCGGATGCCTACGAACCCAATGCACCACAGGGATCGGTCGGACAGGCCTCACGCGACAGCATCTTCTACATGTATCTCGGTGAAAGCCTGCTCGACAGCAGCAGCCCCAGCGGCATCGGACTGAAGGGTGTGAAAAACAAGGTTTCCCCCCAGAATTCCACGATCCGGGTTTACAACAACGTCACGGAAGCCTGGGAAACGACTTCCCTGGTGATTCACAACAACGACCTCGCCTCGAACCGTGACAAGACCTACCGCCTCGCACGCAAGTATGAAGATGTGGTCGAATCTGCCGCATTCATCTGGCAGGGCTACTGGCTTGACGGGACAATCATTCCCCTGGTCGGCATCCGCAAGGACAAGGACTTCTTTCGCGATGCGGGAAATCCTCCGGGATCCGGTGGACTCGTGCATCCCTTTAATCCCGGCTGGCAATTGCCCGATGACGAAACCGAGGTAAGCGGCACTTCCCGCACCTACAGTCTGGTCACCCACCTGCCCCAGTCGTGGCGGGATCGTCTGCCCGGCAACGCCAACGTGAGTCTCTTCTACAACGAATCCGAGAACTTTCAGCCCGATTCCTCACGACGCGACATCATGGGCAATCAGGTCGCCAATCCCCAGGGTGAGACCAAGGAATACGGCGTCACCTTGACCCTGTTCGATGATCGACTGATGTTCAAATGGGTCCACTACGAAACCACGGTTGCCAACTCTACCCTGACCGGTGAAATTGGCGGACAATACCTGATCGGCGCAGTCGAAGCATGGGGGCAGCTCGCAGCCTACAAGTTCAAGAACGAACCCGGTGTTTGGCCCGCCAGCACGATCTACGGCTACGCCTCAAACGGCGAACCCGTCACCTGGCGCCCGGACGGTCCCGAAATCACCAATGACGCAGGAGACTTCGCCTATACCCAGGCTCAGCTCGATGCCACCTACGATGCCATGCAGGCATCCATCGATGCGTGGTTTGCCACACAGGTCCCCACTGGCTTTCAGGATGCCTGGGCACTGAACAACTACGGCGATCCCTCCTATGGTGGGGATACCAATTATGGAGCTGCTGGACTCGTCGTCACGGGCGACACGTTCTCAGAAGGGGATGAATTCGAAATCTTCGCCCGACCTGTCGACGGTTGGGATATTTCCTTCAACGCATCCAAGACCTCCGCGCAGCGTTCGAATCTGGCTCAGTCCTACGTCGACTGGATCACCAAGCGCTGGGAGGAGTTCCAGGGTCCCGCAGGGGACATGCGCCTGTGGGGTGGTGATGGCGACTGGTCCGAAGTCGACGGACACAACGGTGAAAGTGCACGTGGAAAATTCGCACGCGAAACCATGGCCGGTTACAACCTGTGGAAGGCGCTCGAGGGAGCAGATGTTCCGGAATTGCGCCCCTGGCGCTTCAACCTGGTCAGTAACTACACCTTCCAGGACGGTGCATTCAAGGGCAGCAACCTCGGTTTCTCCTACCGCTGGCAGGACAAGGCCGTTGTGGGTTTCCCGGTCATCACGGCCAGCGATGGCACGCTCAGCTATGATGTGAACAACCCGCACAAGGGCAAAACCGAAGATGCGCTCGACCTCTGGGTGGGTTATGGAAAACAGATTACCGACAAGGTGCACTGGCGCATCCAGCTCAACGTGCGCAATGTGTTCGCTGAGGATGAGCTGATCCCGGTCACCGTGCAACCGGATGGTTCACTCGGAGGCATGCGCATCCCCGAACCCCGCACGTTCACGCTGACCAATACGATTTCCTTCTAAGGAAAGCTCGTTATGCAGGTGTGCCGTTGAACAGACGGCACACCATGGGGGAGGATTCTGACACGGTGTCGGAATCCTCCTTTCTTTTTTCCAGATCACGCTTGAGTCCCCTCTTGGCTCCACTCGCAGTGTTTTTCGACAACTCAAAAACACCCGTCATCAGCATTCAGCTACGCTGAAATCGATAAGCCGACACATGCACGCCAGGGGAATAATAGACCGCCTCCAGATCCGATGCAGGCTGCGCAAACCCGTTGATCTGCATCAGTCGTGCATCCACCTGCCTCGGTTCGACCTGCACCACATCATAGGGCTTGTGGGAAATGGCTCCGCTCCAAAGACGTTTTCGCCTGGAATCATAGGCAAAGAGGCGATAGCGCTCCACCCAGAAGTGCGCCAGACTTTCCGGACTGGCCGGAGCCATGCCCTGGTCAGGAATACCGTCCACCCGGTATTGCAAGCCCTCAGGGTCTGGATCGCGCCGGGCATGAGAGTGATAACCCAACGCGTCACCCGACCTCCGTTTTGCCAGTCGCGCGTGCTCATAAGGCAGGTGGAAAAATCGACGCGCAATCTCAACCGAAATCCATGAATCGGCATCGAGGGAGTAAAACCAGACACCAGGGCGCCCCTGTTCATCCACAACATAGGTGCGCAGATTCAATTCGAGGAAATTGGAGATGCGTCCCACTGCAGGCAGCGAGCGCGGACGCAGTCCACGCATCGTGAACGCCACGATCGAAAGAAAGGCCCTGCCCTCATAAGTGTGCACCCGCAGACCATCGGGCAGCGTCTGCTGAATCGTCCCGACCGGAACCTGCCAGTGAAAAAACAGAAGATCCAGCCAGGACTGAAACATCACAGGGCGCTGGTTGGTCAGGGATGGAGCAGCAGACGAGATCATCTCCAGCAACTCAATCCAGGAACTCCGGGCCTGCAAGCCATGCCATCACAATGTGTGCGGACAATGCGGGCGCATCCGTACCGCCCTACATTTTCTCGATGGACGGAATGCCCACAAGCTGCAGACCCTCCGTCAGGAAATCCCGCGTTGCCCGACAGAGCCTCAGGCGTTTGGCCTGCACCGCCGGGTCTTCATTGATCACCGGGTTGCTGTGGTAAAAGCTGTTGAAACTCCCGCACAGATCGTAGAGGTAAGCACAGATGAAGTGGGGCCTCAGGTCTTCCAGGGCCTGCTTGAGCGCAAGCGGAAAAGTCATCAGTTTTTTCGCAAGCTCAAATTCCTCGGTGCTCTCGAGTGCAGCGGGTTTTTCCTCATGCGATTGCGGCTCCCGGGTCTCCAGTTTTCGAAAGATGCCATTGATGCGCGCGATCACGTATAGCAGATAGGGAGCCGTGTTGCCTTCGAACGACAGCATCTTGTCCCAATCAAATTGGTAGTCGCTGGAGCGGTTCTGGCTCAGGTCCGCATAGCGCACCGATGCAAGACCGATAGTTTCGGCAATCTGCTCGAGTTCTTCAGCAGAGAGCGAAGGGGTTTTCTCTGCCGTCAGACTGCGGGCGCGATCCACTGCCTCATCGAGCAGATCCTTCAGCTTCACGGTTCCACCTGCACGCGTCTTGATCGCCTTGCCATCCTTGCCGAGAATCGTGCCAAAAGTAACGTGGCGCATGCGTGGAATGGGACGGCCCCGTTTTGCAAACCAACGGTTAACCGTCAGTTCGAGCTGCTCAAAATGGTCCTTCTGGCGCGCATCGGTGATATTGATCACCTCATCCGCCTGAAACTCCTCCTGCCGGTGCAGTGCGGTCGCGAGATCCGTGGTCGCATAATTGCTTGCCCCATCGGACTTGCGAATGATGAAGGGCTGAGTGGCAAAGCGCGGATGCTCTGGATGAAAGACCACCCATGCGCCCTGACTTTGTTCAGCAATGCCATCCTCACGCAGCTCCTCATAGACGCGTTCAACCTTGTCCCGGTAAAAACTCTCGCCGAGCACCACATCAAACTTCACATCGAGTCGTTGGTAAATCTTTTCAAACTCCTCGTAGCTCAGCTTCACGATCATCTCCCAAAGGGCAAAGTTTTCCGCATCACCCGACTGAAGCTTGACCAACTCCTGGCGCGCCTGCTGCAGGGCTTCCGGGTCACGCTGCGTCCACTCGCTTCCCTCACGGTAAAGGGCCTCCAATACCTCGATGCGATCCCCTTCGATGGTGTGCAGATCCACCCCTTTGTGTTTGATGATGAGGATCAAAATACCAAACTGCGTACCCCAGTCCCCAATGTGATTGTCCCGAACAATCTCGGCTCCACAAAACGCAAGCATTCGACAAATCGAATCCCCGATCACCGTGCTGCGGATGTGACCGACATGCATTTGCTTGGCGGTGTTGGGAGAACTGAAATCCACAACCACACGCTTGCCGGCTAGAATGGATGCACTGGCCGCCTTCAGATGCGAGAGGTCCGAAAATTCCGCTACCCAGCGGTCGATGTATTCGGGCTTGAGGCGGAAGTTTAGAAATCCCGGCCCCGCCAACTCCACCGAGGTCCAGGGGCAGACTGCAGCATCAACCTGTTGCTCAAGCGCATCGAGCAACGCCTGACCAAGGGCGCGCGGATTGCAGCGCTGCTGTTTTGCCCACGGAAGGACTCCGTTGACCTGAAAGTCTCCGTGCCGCGGATCGGCGAGCCTGACGTCGGGGTCAAACGAGGCACCAAACGCCTCTATTCCCGACGCAACCTCACTCACCCTTGCGCTGATCTGTTCCCTTACATCGAGTGAAATGTGCATAGATACAAAAATGGAGCGTATCCCCTAGAGTAAAATAACCTCGACATCAAAAAGAAAATTGCCCATACTGGAACGTTTTACGCCTTAACAGGTCTATCTTATCCGATAGCGATTCATCGATTAAATGAGGAAAAAAATCATTACACCGAGAAAGTTCGTGAAGCCCTCCTACGCTTACATGATCGAAAAGAAACGGGACGGGGGCGAGTTCACTGAGGAAGAAATCCGCTTTCTGGTTGACTCTATTCTAGACGAAGAAATACCCGACTATCAACTCGCAGCATTGGTCATGGCGATCTACTTCTCGGGCATGTCTGCCCAGGAGACTGCGGTCTTCGCCGAAGAAATGATGTTGTCCGGAGAAGTGATTGATCTCACCCAGATTGCTCGCCCAAAAATTGAAAAATACTCGACTGGAGGAGTTGGCGACAAGACCACCATGGTGCTCTGTCCGCTTGCCGCCGCCTGTGGGGTCGTCATGCCGACGATGAACGGCAAAGACGAGGAGTTTGTGATCAGCACGCTGGACAAACTCGGCGCCATCCCGGGCATCAAACTGAAACGCGACATCGATACTTTTGTAAACCAGCTGCAGGACGTTGGCTGCGCAATCATGGAACAGGATGCGGACATCGCGCCCGTTGATGCCATCCTCTATGAATTGCGCCAGAAAACCGGCACGATTCCCAGCATTCCCCTGATCACGGGCAGTGTGCTCTCCCGCAAAATGGCAGCGGGGGCCGAAAGCCTGGTTGTGGATGTGAAGTGGGGCAATGGGTCCTTCATCAAGGATGTCGAGCAGGCCAAGGTGCTTGCCCGTTCCATCACCCGCGTCGGCCGCTCCATGAAGCGTCGCTGTGTGGCACTGGTCACCGACGTCAATCAACCTCTGGGAGATTCCGTTGGCACGGCACTCGAGGTTCGTGAGGCCATCGAACTGCTCAAGGGCGAAGGTCCTGAGGATTTGAAGGAACTCGTGCTCAAGCTGGGCATGGAAATCGTTCGCCTCTCGGGAGTTGCCGGGTCGACCCTGTCGGCAAAACAGACCGTGCAGCGCCACCTCGAGGATGGTTCAGCCCTGCAGAAGTTCCGCGAAATGATCGAAGCCCAGGGTGGGGATGCCTCGTTTATCGACAACCCGGATCTACTGCCCAAGGCCAAACACATCCGCAAACTTCCCGCTCCCAAGCGCGGTTACGTGCACACCATCAATGCGGGCATGATCGCTCGTGGGGTGCAGACTCTGGCAACTGACAAGAACGGGAAGATCGATCCCGCTGTGGGCATTTCAGAGATCAAGAAAGTCGGCACCCAGATGAAGCAGGGTGAACCGCTCATCATGATCCACTACAACGACGAGGAGCGCCTGGAACCTGCACTCGAATACCTGCGTGGAGCCTTCAGGCTTGCACCCAAGCGCCCGAACCCACCAGAACTGGTCGTCGAACGCGTCGCCTGACGCCCGACTGCTTTTTTTAGGATAAAACTTCAGTTGAAATACAAAAAAGCGCGAGCTGGATGACTCCAACTCGCGCTTTTTCGTTTCACTAATCGGCCTGCGACTGGCACGCACTCCGACTCGGCCAACGGATGTCTGCCATCAGGCGCGACCCACGTAGTCACCGGTGTCGGTGTTCACGCGAATCACCTCATCCTGCTTGATGAAGAGCGGCACCTGAACCACCAGACCCGTTTCCGTGGTCACCGGCTTTGTTGCCGCACTGGCCGTGTCACCGCGCAGAGCCTCTGCAGCCGTCGTGACCTTCATCTCAACAATGGAGGGCAACTGAACCTGCGAGGCTTTTCCATCCACAAAAAGAATGTCATACATCTGGGACTCCACCATGTACTTTTTGCTCTCCTCCAGAAACTTGGGTTCAAGCACCGTATCCTCATAGGTTTCGAGATCCATGAAGTGGTAACCTTCCGGATCCACATAGCTGAATTCCAGCTTTTTGGTATCCGTGTGAAGAATCTCCACACGGTCGGTTGAACGAAATTTGGTCGTGGTGGAACTACCAGTCTCAAGGTTGCGGAGCACGGTCTGCACAAAACCGGCCTGGCGGCCTTGCGTGCGGTGCATCATGTCCAGAACCAGATGGGGCTGGCCCTGGTAGTCGATGACTTTTCCTTTGCGGATATCAGTGGGTGGTACCATGGTGTTATCGGTTTTAGCGCGATTAAAAATAGCGGTTGCTAGCTCTGCGCTGACTCGAGGTCAAGCTTTTGTTGAGAGGCCAGGCGTGCCTGAAGCCGCTCTACAAATGCAAACTGATCCGGACGCATCAACCTGCGCGCAACGTCCACGGTGACCAGGCGCACTTCATCAATCTCTGGAATGTGGTGCCATTGCCCCGAACCGGGCGGCCACTCCAGATCAATCCAGTTGCAACACAGTTCCCGGTCCGCTTCCCAATCCCCTTCAAAAGCCCAGCCGTGCACCACCTTGCCACCGCGCTGCACGATGGAACCGAGCGGCATCAGTGGAGTTTTTTCCGGAACCCCATAGCCGGTCTCTTCCTCAAACTCCCGCACGGCAGCCTGAAGGGCGGTTTCCCCAGGCTCAAACTGTCCCTTGGGAATGCCCCAGAAGCCCGCATCCTTCTGGGAAAAGATCGGGCCTCCCGGATGTGCGATGAGCACCTCCAGCTCCTCTTGCAAATTCCAGTGATAGAGCAGCAGTCCTGCACTTTGTCGGGGTATTGCCATGCTATCAGCAAAACACGCCTCACAAGGGTGTCCAAACAAAAGCAACCGATGTTGCGCAAGTGTTGCATTGAGTCACTCAACGCCTTGCTGCAAGATCAGCATCTATGTCAAAATCACGCTGCATTTTCATGGCATCAGACCCCATCGCACTCCCTGCACTGGATTGCGTCTGGAACGACTTCAGCCCCCAAATCGAATGCACGGCGATCTACACACAACCAGACCGCCGCAGAGGTCGCGGCAGGCAACTCACCCTCAATCCGATCAAACAATGGGCACTGGATCGCGATCTACGGGTGATGCAGCCGCAGCGCATGGACCGTGAAGCCATCGCAACGTTTGAGGCGCTGCAATGCGATCTTGTGATCGTGATGGCGTATGGACACCTGCTGCCCAGGCGCATGCTCACAATGGCGCGCCGCGGCTTTGTCAACCTTCATGCCTCATTGCTACCCAAACTGAGGGGGGCAAGCCCGGTTGAAACTGCCATCGTCACCGGGGAATCGCAAACGGGGGTAACGCTGATGCGCATCGCGCCCGAACTGGACTCCGGACCCATTCTCGACGTGGAATCCATTGACATCAAAGAGAATGAGACCGGGGTGTCGCTGCGACAACGCCTGTCCGCAGCCTGCGTTCCCCTGCTTCAACGCTCGCTGCCATCCCTGCTCGACGGCAGCGCCATCGCGAGCGAACAATGCCACGAAGAGGCCAGCTACTGTCGCCTGATTGACAAGGACGACGGGTGGCTCGACTTCTCCCTCAGCACCCTTGAGCTGCTGCGCCACATTCGCGGCTTTCAGGCGTGGCCGGGTGCGCTGTTTGAGTGGCAGGGTGTGACCTATCGCATTGGCGAAGGCTGCGTCGGATCCCACGAAACCCCTCTGCATCCGGGGCTGCTGCTACGGGGCCGCCGCCAACTGCACATCGGCACCCGGGACGGCTGGCTGGAAGTCTTACAGATCCAGAAGCCGGGGGGAAAGATGATGGCTGTGAGCGACTTTCTCAATGGCTGCAATCTGCCTGAACGCGCTCCATTGAGTTTTCCCAAACGATTCCCACTCGTTGCATCCCACCCATTTCGCAAGCCTGCTGGACCCACAAGCGATGGAAAATCTTGAATTGATCACCGGGAGCAAGATAACATTCTTGTCACATCGACCCTGCGCAACTAGCGTTCTCTCAACGCCTCTCACGCAATATCGTCGAATCGTCCCGGTAACACTCACAACGAAGGCACGAATCATGAACCGTTCATCCCGTTTCCAATTTTCACACCTGTCCCTGTCATCGGTTGTACTGCTGACAGTTTGCCTCATGGCCGGATTCACAAGCCACGCGCAAGCGCAGTCCACCTCCGTGCGCGGGCAAATCGCAGAACTGTCCCAACGCTTCAATGAACTGGAACAGAACTACAATTTGCTGCAACTGCAGATATCAAACCTCACTGCCGAGAACAACCGCCTCAAACAAGAACTTGCGGCACTCAAGGCATCATCCAGCTCCAGCGAGGTCGAAGAAGTCCTGAACGCCAAAATCGAAGCCCACCGCAAGAGCACGGAAAACTACGTAAAAACACAGTTCGAGCGCATCATGTCGATCCTGCCCGGCGAACGCAGTTCCCCCTCCACGACCACCGAAGGCACAACATCCACCGCCCAGGCACAGGTGACACAGCCTGCCACCACCACTCAGCGGGCACAGATCACCTTCTCCAATGATTTTCCGAAAAATGGCGAAATCTATGTCGTCAAGAGCGGGGATACTCTCAGCAAAATCGCTGCGCAATTTGGTTCCACCGTTCGCCACATCCAGAACGCAAACAAGATCGAGGATCCCAATACCGTGCGTGTGGGGCAAAAACTCTTCGTACCTGTCGAACGCTAGTATTCACTGCTTTTCTTTCAGCTCTTATGGCAAGCCCTAAAAAACGCCTCGGACGCGGACTGGGAGGACTCATCTCCCAGGGTGCATCCGATTCGAAACCCATCAGCACCGTCGAAACAACTTCACGCCTGCAAAGCCTTCGCATACATGCAGATGCTGCGGAATCTGCTGAAATGGGCATCCTCGGAGGTTTTACCGAAATCCCCACCGGACTCGTCACCGAAAACCCGTACCAGCCCCGCAAGGAAATCGACGAGGAAGCCCTCGAAGGCCTTGCGGAAAGCATTCGGGAACAGGGGTTGCTGCAACCCATCGTCGTGCGAAAGGTGGCGGACGGGTTTGAGCTGATTGCCGGGGAGCGTCGCCTTCGCGCCTTCCGCAAGTTGGCCATCGAAAAAATTCCAGCGCGCATCATTGAGGCCAGCGATGCCTCCTCCGCCTCGCTTGCCCTGATTGAAAACCTGCAGCGCGAGGGACTGAACCCCATCGAAGAAGCACTCGGGTATGCCAGTCTGATTCGGGATTTTGACCTCACTCAGGAAAAGGCAGCCGAACGGCTTGGCAAGAGTCGGGTAGCCGTCACCAATGCACTGCGCCTGCTGCGCCTGAGTCCCGATGTGCAGGGCTACGTGTCCAAAAACATCCTCTCCACCGGGCATGCCAAGGTTATCCTCGGACTCGATAACAGCGAGGAACAGCAGAG
>JBEGIR010000002.1 GCA_040224245.1 Puniceicoccaceae bacterium
GACGGGGTGCAGATTCGCGTTCTGCACATCCCTGGGCACGCACCAGACAGTCTCTGTTATGAGTTTCGACATGCACACGGCACCCCCGTTGCCATTGCTGCGGGTGATACGGTATACGCGCGCTCCGCCGGAAAAATTCCACAAGACTATCGGTATTCCCTCGAACTGCTGCGGCACAAGCTTCTCTCAGGTTCTCCCGACACCCTGCTGTTGCCCGGTCATGGTCCCGTCACTACCATCCGGACCGAACGCGAGTGCAACCCCTTTTTTGCAGGTTGAAACCACATCCAGAGGAACATGTTCCACTCACCGTTGATTATCAATCAGCTCTTCGATGGCCGACATTTGCTGTTCAATGCTTTTCTGTGACACCTTTCCATGGGTTCCCAGTTCCTGCGCAAACACAGAAACCCGGAATTCTTCGAGTGCAAAAAACAGATCCCTCACCTGGGCAACTACCCTCGCATTTGCCCCGGGAAGCTTTTGCGACAATCGCACATAGCGCTGCAACAAGGGCTGAAGTCGCTCGGCCTTCTCCACATCCTTTGCTGGATGATGTGCCGCACGCTGTAGCCGAAGCACATGCGCTTGCAAATAGCGCGGCACTTGCTCCAGGCGCTCAAGGTGATAGATGCGCATGAATCGCTTCGGAAGCAGACGCTGCAACAGCTGCTTTGTCAGTGAATGAGAAGCATATGGCCCATTCAACAACTCAAGCCTGCCCTTCCCAATGCGCTCCAGCAGCTCGCCAAGTTCATAGCGCATCCCTCGCAGTCGAAGGATGGCTTGCTGCACGCGTGATTCAAACTCCAGCTTGCGCAGTGGCCACTCCATGGATGGAGAAAACAGACTGCCGCGCACGAGCTGCTCCACATCCGCTGCAAAATCCTCCCAAACATACACATCACTGAAAGACAAACACACAGGTTTCAGTTGCTTGAGATCCCTCAAAAACCAACCCATTTCCCTGCCAACAGCCATTTCACAGAGCCTCCGGTAGGCTGCTGGTGTATGCAACAACGCCTGCTCCCGGTGCTTGAGCAAGCGCACCGAAACCTGTGCCTGGGTGTCCTGCACCAGTGATGGATACGCCATCAGGGGAACACCCTGGATGCTTGTCACTTCAATGGATTCGGGTAAATCAGGAAAACTCCAGCTTGTGACATTGGCCCGTTCCCACTCAACACACGCCTGTTTCCAGGCCTCAACCTGAGTGTGCGAGGAATGCGTGCCACCTTGCTTGCGAATCCAGGCTTCCGCACGGCTTTGCAATTCGTTCCAGTCCGAACTGCAAGCGACGACTTCTTCCGTTTCCGCCTCAGTGAGTTCAATCTTGAGTCTCAAGTGCTCTGGCAAGCTGTTCAGATCCCATGCACTCATGGGAATGCGCAGGTCAAATAATGTGGCAACCATAGCCGTAAGCTCCTCAACCAGCGATTTCGGACTCGGACGAAGCTGTGACAGGATCGCCGTACACTTTTCGCGCACCGGACTCAGAAAGCGACGGTAATCCTTCGGCAGTGTTCGCAGCAGATGTTCCACTTTCGGTTCCACCAATCCCGGAATCATCCAGTCCAGGCTCCCCTCCTGCACGCTCACGAAATGAGTTATCGGCATGCGAAGTGTTGCCCCATCATTCACCTCACCCGGTCGATAGCGGTAATCGACGCGAACCGTGATTCCTCCAAGATCCAATTGATCCGGAAATGCGCCTTTTTCCGAGTCCAGAACCTCTCTGTCCAACAGGTCCGCAGGTTTCAGCAGCATGCCTTCCTGTTGCTCCGGACTCAAACCTCGCCACCACCGGTGCAGTTCTGCTACCGAGCTGATTTCCGGCAGGCGCTCGTCGTAGAATTGATACAATCGATAATCGAGATCATACGAAAGCGTGCGGCGAAACCGCGTCTGCAGCTCCACAACTTCCTCCGCCACCTTCGCATTGTGATCAAGAAATGCAAAGTGATCCCGGATTCCCTTTTCGAGAATGCCACTTCGAATCAGAATTTCCTTGGACTGCGCCGCATCCACTCGCCCATAACCCGCCCGGCTCTTATCAATCAGAAGACCATACAAAAATTCCTTCTTCCACGCCAGGACGCGCTGGGAACGAACCGACCAGTGTGGCTCCTGATACGAAACTTTCATCAAATGCGCTCCCGCCTTGCGAATCCACTGTGGGTCCACCACCGCCAGAGTCCTCGCAAACAAGCGTGAGGTCTCCACAAATTCAGCTGCCATCACCCATTCCTTTGGACCCGAAGCGCGTTCGGGTTTTCGCGACTTGGAGGCTTCACGGGCATGGCGCAGCTGCTTCTGAAACATCACCGACCCCGGAAACACCATCACCTTGCGCCCTCGAGTTGCCTGAAACCAGTTGCCCTGCTCCCGAAACGCGACATTGCCAATCAGTCCCGTCAAGATGCTACAATGAATCGCATCCACGTCGTCAGTCCCATCCCCCAGATCAAAGCGATCCATATCCTCCAGAACCGCGCGAATCTGCTGATGAATTTCACGCCACTCCCGAAGACGCTGGTAAGAGATGAAATGATCGCGACAGAAAATTCTCATCTTACTCTGCGACCATTTTTCATATTTTTCATCAAAATCTTTCCAGATTTGCAGCAAACTGAGAAAATCAGACCCTTTTACTTTGAATTTCTGGTGTTCCTGATCCGCCTTTGCCTCTTTTTCCAAGGGGCGTTCACGCGGATCCTGAATCGACAAACCCGAAGCGATGATGAGCACACTGCGCAGCACGTTGCGCTCTCTGGCCTCGATCAGCATACGTCCGATCGTCGGGTCAATCGGCAGTCTCGCGAGCTTGCGGCCAATTTCTGTCAGGACTTCGTTCTCATCGATCGCGCGCAGTTCCTTCAGTAAAATCATGCCTCCCTGAATCGCACGCGACTCCGGTCGATCCAGAAAGGGAAACTGCTCGATGGTTCCAAACTTGAATGCCTTTAAGCGCAGAATGACTGCAGCGAGATTTGAACGGAAAATTTCAGGCGGAGTAAACTCCGGTCGACTGGCAAAGTCTTCTTCGCTGTAGAGTCGGATGCACACCCCCTCCGATACACGACCACACCTGCCTTTCCGCTGGTTGGCACTGCTCTGGGAAATGGGTTCAATCGGCAGTCGCTGTGTCCTCGAGTGCGAACTGTAGCGACTGATGCGCGCCAAACCCGAGTCCACCACATAGCGAATCCCCGGTACCGTGATGGATGTTTCTGCAATATTCGTGGCCACCACTACCTTGCGGCGCCCACCGGTGCGGAAAATGCGCTGTTGATCCGACTGGCTCAAGCGTACAAACAGCGGCACAACCTCCAGACGCGCCCCATACGCCCCATCCAGCCGGTCACACAGCTCACGAATGTCCTTCTCAGCGGGCAAAAACACCAGGATGTCCCCTTGCCTCGAACCCGACAGAATCTGCTGCACTGCCTCATCGCAGGCTTCAATATAGGTGAAATTCTCCTCCCGCTCATCAAAGGGTTGATAGCGAACTTCAACCGGGTAAATGCGCCCCGTCACCTCAATCACGGGTGCCCCGCCAAACGCCTCCGAAAACTGCTGCGTATCAATCGTTGCAGAAGTCACAATGATTTTAAGATCCGGTCGGCGCTCGCGAATCTGAATCAGGTGTCCTAAAATAAAATCGATGTTCAGGCTGCGCTCGTGGGCTTCGTCCACCACAACCACAGAATAAGCCCGCAGCAGGGGATCTCGCTGCATTTCATTGAGCAAGATGCCATCGGTCATGACCTTGATCCGGGTGCGCCGATTCGTCTGATCGGTAAACCGGATCTTGGTTCCCACCAGACTTCCTCCCGAAGGCCCCAGCTCTTCGGCAATGCGATTGGCAACCGCAAACGCTGCCACCCGTCGCGGTTGGGTGCAACCAATCACGCCACGCTTACCCAGTCCGGCCTTGAGACAGAGCTTTGGGATCTGGGTGGTTTTCCCGGAACCCGTTTCCCCGCGAATGATGACAACCTGGTGTTCGCGCAGCTTCCGCAGTATCACTTCTTCCTGTTGCGAAATCGGAAGCTCTTCGGGTAATCGGATCTGGGCTGGATCAAACATGAATTGCAAACCCTCCATGCAACGGCTCGCTCGCACGTTGGCAACCCTACAAATCTGCAATCCCGCCCATCTCCATTGTCGGCCTTGAAGTCATTGCACCTGCTCCGCCAGTGCCGGAAAGCGAAAGGGCCATTCACCCTCATGGATGAATGGCCCCGCCCACTACTTCCTCTTCATTGCCATTTCAGATCGCTGAGTAAGAGCCAGGTGTTTCTCCTTCTTCTTGATTCTCTTGGTCTTGGACTGCTCGTGCGCAGTCTTCTTTTTGATAGCCTTCGGGGACTTATCGCCCATGATCATTCTCCTTTCTTGTTGTTCTTCTGGTTCCAATTACCGAAGTTCGGTAAATTTTCCGCTCCACTGCCTTGAATCACTTTTCCATTAAATCCCTATCCATGACGAAGCTGCCCCGCAGCATGTTCTTCGCCCACGGGTTACGCCCCGTCTGCCTTGCTCAATCGTAGAAAACGAACAGGATTCAGCGATTTCAGGAACTCCAGAAACCGCTTCAACCGCAGCCGTTCCGCCAAAAAGAGTCCGCTCTTCCTGCCAGCTCCACTCAAGCTGCCCTTGAACCCGGCTTTCCTTGTCTCGCCTTTCGCATCTGCGGGACCTTTGGAAGGGAAACTGGCAGATCAATGGGACTCAGTTGAACCCGCCGGAACAAGCGGCGACGGTGTCTGTGCCGAAGTTTCCGCGCCAACTTGTCCACCATCTCGTCGATAGCAGCGTAAGCGTTCTTCGATTTGACGGAAGCCACGAGGTCTGGGCCATTAAGCTCCACAATCCCGCGGGCAACAAACACCCGTCCACGAACCTTTTGAGTTTCCAACTCAAGTTCAACACGCACTCTTATGATATGTCGATCCTGTCGCAGGAGTTTATCGACCTTATGCTCAATGAATTCTTTGTTTGCCTGGCTCAATTCCAAGCCGTTTCCGCACAGAATAATATCGTTAGTATTCATTATTTCATTTATACTTCGTTTACACGTTGATTTACGCGTACATACGCACTCCCCCCCTAAGTCATTAAACTCCAGGGAAATCAGGTGTGGATGCTGCAAAACATGCAGCGGAATCCCAGGCACTACCTGGAATACAGGACAAATGAAACCCGATGATCCGTGAAAATCTCAGCCTCCTAAAATGAAGGAGGAATCCTTTTCAAAGGATCATCGGCGTTAAGCGAGGAAGATCAGACTATATGCTCCTCCAACAAGTCGAAACAAACTATTAATATCCTGACTCATTCTGCCAAGAATTTAGGTCAACCCCCAGACATTGTCAAGGGCATTCGTACGATGAAACCGATAGTCGAATATGGTTATTTCGCAAGATACCGTTCTAATATTTACCCCCTTCATGGCTGACGCCCCGAAAAGCGGTTTCCAATCCGTTTATCCATTACTTCCGCAAGAAGCCCTTCTTTCGTTGAGCGGATAGGTTCGATTTTTACTTTACAGTTAAGACAACAGGCCTTTGTAATCCAAGTAATTGTAAAAGAGAAGATTGCGAAATCCCTACTCTGAGAGCGGCTTTACTTGATCCCAACGGGTTCTCAGATTGATGATGCATGCGCGCAGAATTCAATTTCAATAAATCAGCCTATGAAAAAAATACTACTTAAAACCGCCTTAGCCTTCAGCACGGCGGCTTCTCCCTTTCTGGGAGCACAGACTGAGATCAATCCGCGTTTATCGACTGACGAGATTGCTCCGATTAATCCCTACATTTACGGACAGTTCATTGAACACCTTGGCCGCTGTATTTATGGCGGTATCTGGGCGGAAATGCTCGAAGACCGTAAGTTTTATCATCCTGTGAGTCCTGATTATGATCCTTACGGTGATCAAATTCTGGCAGACCCCGATTTTCCTGGAGTCATTGACGCGACCGAGTTTCCGGTTGTATCGGGTTCCCCTTGGGAAATCATTGGCAATGTCGATGGCCTGAAAATGGTCACTCAGGGCAGCTTTGTGGGGAGACATACCCCAAGAATCAAGGCTGGCACCGCAATTCGCCAGCATGACCTCGGTGTCGTCGAAGGCATGAACTATCCTGGATATCTCTGGGTCAAGCCCTTGGGCGGGGATGCTGAGCTTGAAGTGACTCTCACTTGGGGTCAGCCCCAAACAGATGCTGCCTCCACCCGTATTCATGTAGATGGCAACAACTCCGACTATGTTAAGAAAAGCTTTGAATTTGTCGCAAAGAACACGGTTGCCATGGGTGCCACTTTAACGGTTTCCGTTGTAAAGGGAGAAGTTCTTCTCGGCACCCTTTCTCTGATGCCAGGGGACAATGTCCACGGGATGCGCAGCGACACCTTGGATCTCTTGCGTGAGTTGGACTCCCCGCTTTACCGTTGGCCAGGTGGAAATTTTGTCAGTGGATACAACTGGCGTGATGGCATCGGAGATCGTGATCGTCGTCCTCCACGCCGCAATCCTGCCTGGACTGGCGTCGAGCATAATGATTTTGGCACCGATGAATTCCTGCTCTTTTGCCGCCTGATCGGTGCGGAACCCATGATCGCCGCCAATACCGGGTTTGGCGATTCCTATTCCGCTGCCCAGTGGGTGGAATATACCAACGGCGATACTTCCACGATTGGGGGAAGCTGGCGTGCCCAGAACGGACACAAGGAACCCTATGGCGTACGCTATTGGTGCGTAGGCAACGAAATGTGGGGCAACTGGCAGCTTGGACACATGCAGCTCCATCATTACGTGCTGAAACACAACGAATTTGCAGAGGCTATGCTGGATGCCGATTCCAATCTTGTGCTGATTGCCTCCGGTGATTTGGAACGGATCAACCATGGCACCGATCCCGTGCAATCCCGCAGAGGGATCCCGTGGACAGAGGGAATGCTCTTGGACAGCTCCAACTACATGGACATGATTTCTGAGCACTTTTATGCAGGAAGAACACCTTGGAGCGAAACTGGTAGAGTTGCTTTAACCCAGCATATCGCGAGCATGCAAAACAGCATTCGCACCAAGGCGGAAGGCCACCGGGTCTTGCAGACACAGTTGGAGCATCTCGATGACCGGATTATCCCGATCGCAATGACCGAGTGGAATTACTGGCACCGTGACTATGCTTATGGTGAGCTGGGTTGCATCTATGACCTTGCTGACGGCCTGGGGACTGCTGCTGGCTTGCATGAGTATTTCCGACATACAGACATCATCGAAATGGCACTATACGCCCAAACGGTGAATGTGATCGGGGCAATTAAAACGACCCGAATTTCTGCTGAGATTGAGACGACTGGCCTGGCTTTGAGCATGTATCGTAAGCACTTCGGCAAGTTCCCCCTGAAAGTTGAAGGGGTGGAAGGTCCTTTCGATGTTTCGGCTGCGATGACTGAGGATGGACAGTATCTCACCATCGGGGTGATTAATCTCACTACTGAAATGGCACTTTTGAATCCCGAGATCGCAGGCGTGCAGGTTACTGGAAGCGCCAGCCGCTGGCATTTTTCCGGTGAAGATGAGTTTGCCTATAATGCACCGGGACAGGAGCGCTCTGTTGACATCAAGCACGCTGTAGGGCTTGACCTTTCCCAAGGTCTGGAAGTTCCCGCTCTCAGCGCTGCGATTTTTGTTTTACCCCTTGCAACTGCAGCGCGCTAGCGCAAACGGGTTCCTTAGTCCGCCTGTTCTGCAGGTTTCCACTTCGGATCGAAACCCGATCACGAATGAATTAAATGGGCCAGTGGCAGTATCTGCGTATTGCCACTGGCCGCTTTGCTTGAAGCTCACATTCCGATTGCCAGATCACGCTTCAATGCAAATCCGCACCTATCGTGTGACACCATACCCTTTACCCATACACGGCGCTTCGCTCCTGAATTTACCCCTGCTCTGGTGGCTGATGCACCGTACCGAGCACACGGCAACACCTTTAAAAGTACTTTCCTGACAGTATCAGTCGCGCATCCACAAACGCGCTTGAATCCCCCAAAAGCTCTGACAAGATGCATTCACAGCATGCAAGCATCATCCGAACACAACCGGGGACCCCAGCCCATCGAACAAGTCATGGCAAAGCACCAGCTCAAGAACCATGACCTCGTGGCCGCTTCGCCCCACCCCATCTCGCACAAGATGGTCGCAAGAGCCTGCAAGGGGCGTCAGCTGACTCCCCATTCCCAGCACCGCATCCTTGACGCACTCAATGCCACCGGACACGGTCCGTTCACCCTTGCCGATCTTTTTAACTACGGTCCGCACACCCGCAAATCCTCTCCCGATGCATGTGCATGAAGCGAATCTGCTGGCATTCCCTATTCACAGTCTTGTTTCTGATCCTGTCGTCGGGATGCGCGACGGAATTTCGTCCGATTGAAGGAGTAACAGTTCCCCGCAACCTTGAGGAAGCCTGCGTTGAACTCGACCGCATGCTCACCGATCAGCAAAAACAGGCCCTGCGTTCAGGCGATACCGAGGTCAAGGACCTCGTGCTGACTTTCGGAATGCAGCTCAAAGAATACTGGGGACTTTGGAAAGATTCCAAAATTGCCACTTACCTGCGAAAGCGAGACATCGAACACCCCGATCAGATGGTGGCTGTCATCTTCAATCATTACGTGGCTTACCTGCGCAGTGAACAAGCTCCCTGACCTGCAGTTCAGGAGCATTCTGCTTAGCTCATTTCCAAACACCATATCCGCCTCGAATTGGTAAATTTCGCCACCTTGCTGCGCAAATGATTCCGTCCCATTTTTGAAACTTAACAGTTTCGACAAAGGGACAGAAGTATAGGCGCTGACAGATGCACACCCAACGGGCTGAAGTGCGGTTGCGACCCATCACCCTTAGCTGCTCAACAGAAATCCACCTCGATTTCATGTGCAAAAAGTTCACTGCAGGGTACTTCCATACTTCACTGCAAAGCCATCAATACTGCCTTCCAGGAGCTATTTTTAAGCAGGTTTCGACGATTCTCCATCCATTCAAGAATCTCTGAAACAATTCAAACTCCTCAACGTAATCATGAATAACAATCAAATTGGCATAGATTCCGATAGGAGAACTGAATTCATTCAAAAATTGCTCCCACCCTTTTCCCAATTCACCATGTCGCTCCAACGTATCTTTGTTCCCGTCCGCTGCCTCTGGCTTCCATTTCCGGCTTTTGCCACTGGAGTCCTGCTCTTGAGCAGCTGCACAACCTCCGTGCAGCCCATCAACCCACCTGAACGCATCACCTCACTGCAGCCAGACTCCTGGGCAGCAACCGAAAATGCACCAGAAACCCGATTCACCATGATTTCCACCGAGAATCCGCACGACTGGATCCGGCGCTTCAAGGACAGCACACTGGACGCACTGATTTCCGAAGCGCTTCGCCACAATCCGGATCTCAAGGTGGCGGCCGCCCGACTCGAAAGTGCTCGACAGATTCTGCGTTCAACACGAGCGGACCTCTACCCATCTCTGGGCATTGAGGGTAGCGGCAGTCGCACGGAATCTCGCCCACAGGGAGCACCGACCCGCACGACTGATGTGTATAGCCTGGGGTTGGGAGCGTCCTGGGAACTGGACCTCTGGGGACGCATTCGCAACGACGCCTCCGCAGCTGTTGCAGAACAGGATGCGACTGGGTTCGATTTACTCCAGGCGCGCCATGCCCTGATTGCAGGTGTCGGCAGCACTTGGTACCAAACCATCGCAGCTGCAGAGCAACTGCAATTGGCTCATGAAACGCTCGAAAACTATCGCTCGACCACGGCCTTGATTCAGAACCGCTTTGAGCGGGGCATTGACTCTGCACTCGATTACCGGCTTGCTGCGGCCAACGCGGCCACTGCTGAAAGCACATTGGCGCGACGTGAGGAGGCGTTTAAACGCAGCTTACGTGCACTGCAGATCCTCATCGGACGCTACCCGGATGCAGAACTTGAAGTGCCCACCCAACTGCCGGACTTGCTCGACAACGCACCTGCTGGAATTCCCGCACAAGTGATCGAGAGACGTCCGGATGTTCGCGCTGCGATCCACCGCATCGCAGCGGCATCCCACGCGATCAAGGCCTCCTCCCGGGTTCGCCTGCCGTCGATCCTGCTCACCGGAAGTGCCGGCCTGCAGAGCGAAGCCTTTCGAGATCTGCTCGATAGCGATACCGAATCCTGGAACGTGGCACTCACCGTAAACCAACCCGTGTTCACTGGTGGTCGTCTTGATGCCAACGTGCAGCGTTCCCGCGCCCTTTTCGAGCAGGCACAGGCCCGCTACGAGCAGGTCGTCTTGCAGGCTTTTTTTGAGATCGAACAGGCACTCGATGCGGATCTCACCTTTGCCGCGCTGGAGCGCTCAGCACAGGAGGCTGCCAGTCAGTCAGCCGAGGCCGAACAACTCGCCTGGCAACAGTACACCTCCGGACTCATCAATATCGTTACGGTGCTCGAGTCTCAGCGCTTTGCGTTGAACGCAAGGCAAAGCCTCATTGAGGCCCGCAACGCTCGCCTTCAAAACCGTATTCAGCTTTTCCTCGCCCTTGGGGGTGATGCCTGAACCCCAAGCGTCAAAATCTCTTTTCAACAACATCCATCTGCTCACATCTATGAAAAAGTTTCTGATAACGATTGCCTCCATCGCAGGAATCATCGTGCTCACTGGCATGGCGTTCGCTGGCCTGATGGCCACTAAAACCGAGCCTGAAAAACGCGAAATCGAGGTGCAACGCACCCTCGTTGAAATCGTGCGCGCCAAACCTCAGCCCGTGTATTTTCACGTGCAAAGCCAGGGAACGGTTTCACCCCGGACCGAAACCACTCTCTTCCCTGAAGTATCAGGATTGATCACCCACGTTGCACCCTCCCTCTACGCAGGTGGGACCTTCGAAAAAGGCGAAGTGCTGCTTCAAATTGATTCAGCTGACTACGAAGCCGCAGTTATTTCAGCTGAAGCACAGCTGGCACGAGCCGAAGTGGATTATCTTCGCGAGAAAGCACTTTCAGAACAAGCGCTCAAGGATTGGGTTGCCCTCGGAAAAACTGCCGAAGAAGCTCCATCACTTGCCCTGCGGGAACCCCAGTTGAAGGAAGCGCAAGCGAATATCCGTTCTGCTGAAGCTGCGTTGGCCCGGGCCAGGCGCAACCTCCAGCGCACCACCATCGTAGCCCCTTACGAGGGCATGGTGCGGGAGCGGTACGCCGATCTCGGTCAGGTTGTCAATCCGGGCACGCAACTCGCACAGATCTTTGCAACCGATTTTGTCGAAATCCGCCTTCCCCTTACCGCTGAAGACTTGCTTTTCATCGATCTACCCTTCGCCTTTCGCAGCGTCGAAGATACTGCACCAGCTCCCAAAGTGATACTGGTTTCACGTTTTGGCGGCATGCAACACCAGTGGGTCGGGCATATTGTACGAACTGAGGGAACCATTGATCCGAAATCCCGCGTCATGTATGCCGTCGCCAGAGTCGAGGATCCCTATGGAAGGTACAATCCCTCGCAATCCGTACCACTCAGCATTGGCATGTTCGTGCAGGCTTCTCTGCAGGGACGAGTCTACGATCCACTCGTGGTGATTCCACGCCACGCGCTGCGGGGTTCCGATCAGGTCCTTGTCGTCAATGCGGAAGATTCGATCCACCGCCGAAACGTAGGAGTGCTGCGCACTGACGACAAATGGGCCTACCTTCAGAGCGGTATTCAACCTGGGGAACGCATTTGCCTGACCGCCCTGGAGTTTGTGGTCGAGGGCATGCCAGTCGAGGCCGTCGAAAACACCGATGTCAACCTTAGCTACTACAGCAATCACCACGATCAATTCAGCCTGAAATAGGTCCATGTTGATCAACATCCCCCTTCATCCCTTCTTCGTTTTCCCGTTATGCAACACCATCCCGACCCTGAACCCGCTTCCGACCGAGGCATCATCAGCTGGTTCGCACGCAACCACATCGCCGCCAATCTGCTCATGCTGGCGATTCTCTTCATCGGAATCACGAGTGCACTCCATATCCGCAAAGAGTTTTTTCCACAGGTAGCGCTCGATTCGATTCGCATCGGCGTTCCCTATCTCGGTGCTGCACCGCAGGAGGTAGAAGAGGGCGTGTGCGTCAAGATTGAGGAGGCTATTCAAGATATTGAAGGCATCAAACGCATCCAGTCCTGGGCCTCCGAGGGCTATGGCACCGTCGTCGTGGAGATCGAACCCGACTACGATGTCGGTCGCAAGCTCGACGAAATCAAAAATCGTGTCGATGCGATTTCTACCTTTCCTGCGGAAACAGAGAATCCCGTCATTTACGAACAGAAGATCGAGCAGGAAGTGCTCTGGATGACGGTCAGTGGCGACATGGATGAACGCAGCCTGAAGGAATTGAGCAAACAAATCCGGGAAGAACTGATCACGCTCAACCCCGCAAGCCTGGAGTCAGATCGCTCCTTTTGGGAGAAGTTGCTCTTCCCCTATTCCCGGGTGACGCAGGCACAGGTGCGCGGTGACCGGGGTTATGAAATCTCGATTGAAATCAGTGAAACCGCGCTGAGGGAATATGCGTTGACCTTTGATGATGTCGTTCAGGCCGTGCGCAACTCCTCTCTCGACCTGCCCGCAGGTTCCATCAAGACCGAAGGCGGAGAAATCCTGCTGCGCACCAAAGGGAAGGCCTACCGTGGACCCGAGTTCGAAAACATTGTGCTGCTCACCCATGAAGATGGCACACGTTTGCTGCTGGGTGAGGTTGCCAACGTCGTAGATGGTTTTCAGGACTATCAGGCACTGCTCGAGTTTGATCACGAACCCGCGCTGGCAATTCAGGTCTTTCGTGTGGGGGATCAGAATGCCCTCGATATCTCGCGCACCGTGCGGCGATTCATTGAGGTCCGCAGTGATACCCTGCCCCCTGGAGTGGAACTCAATATCTGGTTCGACTCTTCCACATTGCTCAAAGGCCGACTGAGCCTCATGCTACGAAACGCACTCGTCGGAGGAGCACTGGTCTTTCTTGCACTGGCTCTATTCCTGCGACTGAAACTGGCCTTCTGGGTCATGATGGGACTCCCCGTCTGTTTCCTCGGTGCACTCTGGGTCATGACCCTGCCGTTCTTCGATGTATCGATCAACATGATCACGCTCTTCGGCTTCATTGTGGTGCTCGGAATCGTCGTGGACGATGCCATCGTGATCGGCGAAAATGTCTTCACGGTGACTCGCGCCGAGGGGCACAGTACCGAAAACGTGATCAAGGGTGCCCGCGAAGTCGCTACAGCTGCAACTTTTGGAGTGTTGACCACTATCGTGGCCTTCATGCCCATGCTCATGATCCCGGGAGTGAATGGAAAGATATGGGCGCAAATCGGAATCGTCATCATCCTCTGCCTTCTCTTCTCACTCGTGGAATCCAAGCTGATCCTTCCTGCCCATCTGGCACGCATGAAGGTGAACTACCATCGCGATTCCCACGTGGGACCCATCCTCTGGGTACAACGCAAAGTGGGCAGTGCCCTGCAATGGATCATCGAGCGACTCTATCGTCCGTGGCTGCGTTTTGCGATTGCCTACCGCTGGGTCACACTCACAGGCTTCACCGCCTTGATTGCGCTCTCCATCGCGCTCGTTCAATCCACTCAGGTTCCCTGGCAGTTTTTCCCCAACGTGCCGCTCGATGATGTCAATGTGAGGGTCGTCATGGCCGAAGGAACACCCTCACGCGTCACCCATCAGACGGCATTCTATCTTCGCGACCTCGCTGAACAGGTCAACGAAGAGATCAAAAGCACAACCCAGGACACCAACGGCATCATTGATCACACAATGGTGCTATCCTTTGATGAAAACAGTGCCCGCATCATCGTCACCCTCATGCCCGGTGAGGACCGCCACACCGATACCTTCGACTTCATCAATCGCTGGCGGGAAAAGGTCGGGCAAATACCCGGCCTCAATGAACTTGAGTTTCAAGGCAGCACCAACAGTGGTGGACAACCGATCAACTTCCAGTTGGTGGGTAATGATTTTGAGCAGCTCGATACTGTGGCAGACCGCATCAAGGAACAACTGGGAACTTACACTGGTGTCTTTGATATCAAGGATTCTTTCAGCACCGGCAAACAGGAACTTCGCCTCGAGATCAAACCCGAGGCTGAGGCATTGGGATTGAATCTCGGCGACCTCGCACGGCAGACCCGCTACGCATTTTACGGCGCTGAAGCCCAGCGCATTCAGCGCGGCAAGGACGAGGTCAGGGTGATGGTTCGCTATCCCGAAACAGACCGCCGCAACCTCAACACGCTCGAAACCATGCGAATCCGGACTCCCGACGGAGGAACTGTTCCTTTCGAATCCGTCGCCGTAGCGGTTCTGGACAAGGGTTACTCCACCATCCGACATGTGGATCGCAAGCGCGTGGTCAATGTGACCGCCGATGTGGACAAGGCATCGGTCGATGCCAACCGCATCATCAAGGAACTGCAAGAGGAGTTCATTCCCGATCTGTTGCGTCGCTATCCTGGCGTCAAATACGAAATCGAGGGCGAAAGCCGGGAACAGAATGAAGCGATGGGTGCGCTCAGCAGGGGCATGCTGATCTCGCTGTTTCTAATCTTTGCCCTGATGGCGATCCCTCTGAGTTCCTACATCAAACCTTTAATCATCATGTCCGTGATCCCATTCGGAATCGTCGGTGCTATCTTCGGACACTGGCTCATGGGCATGCCTCTGAGTGTTCTTTCAATCTGTGGCATGATGGCACTTTCCGGGGTTGTGGTGAACGACAGTCTGCTCATGGTCGATTTCATCAACAAACGCGAGCAGCGGGGCATGGATCGAATGGAAGCCATCCTCGAAGCGGGTCCAGCCCGTTTTCGCGCGATCCTACTGACCTCGTTCACAACCTTCTTCGGATTGCTTCCCATGCTTTGGGAACCCAGCCTGCAGGCAGCGTTTCTCAAACCCATGGCAACCTCCCTCGCCTTTGGCATTCTTTTCGCAACTGTGATCACCCTGATCCTGGTTCCATCAATCTACCTGATCGTAGATGATTGCGTTGCACTGCTAGGACGACTGGTCCGCTTTCCTGGCACGATGGGGAGGAGGCTTCGAAACCGTCGGGCGTTCCTGTCTCAAGCCTGAAACAGGACACTCTCTGCTCCCCGCAGCGACTCAACGCTCCAACGCTTCCCGAAAGCTCGGAGCCAGTTGTCGTGCGATTTCTTCATGTTCTGATGCGACCGGGTGTGCATCCTCCGGTCGCCCGGGGAAGTGACCCAATTTCAGGAACTGCACACGCTCACTTCCTACAAATTCCACAACCTGTTTCAGATAGTGATTGAGTGCCGAACGCTTGACTCCATCAGCCCCTTCAAGCCCAAACATCGGGGATTCGATCAAGAACACAGTCGCTTCGGGCGCATCACGCATGACTTTCCGCACCAACTCCACGTAGGCATTCACAAATTCATTCTGATCGGGAATGCCACGGCTGAAATCATTGGTTCCCAGGCAAATACCGACCACATCCGGAACATAGACAGTATGATCCCAGCGCGACTCTGGATCATCGGCCAATGTGCGCTCATAGAATTGTGGTGCATTGTTGGTGGCCCGATTCCCCTGCCAGTCCCGAATGACTCCGCGTCCACCATAGCTCACGAGATGCACCTGCGCATCCAACATGCGAGCAATGCGATATCCGTATGAAAGCCGTGCGTTGTGCGTGAATCCACCTTCTGTCGGTCCCCCTTCACGAATGTCGCAGGCAGAACCACAGGTAATCGAATCCCCGATGAACAGTAAGCGACGTTCAGGACGTTCGGGTGCGGGGTTCCATTCTCCCTGTTCCAGGCTCAGGGACTTGAAGCGCAGCATGCCCTGCCAGGTTTCATTGCGACGAACGATGCGTACCCGGTGTATCCCCGATCCACCCTCTGCCAGCCGCACCGTTTGTGTACCTTCTTCCAGCGGAATCCAGCGAAAAGGTCCCTCATCCACGCTAACATCCAGAAAAAGATCGGACTGAAGGGCCTCCACAATCAAATCCAATCCTTCGCCTTCAAAGGCGATGTCAATCGTCACTCCCGGGAATGAAGCAATGACAGATCCATCCGCTTCCCGTTGAACCCGCCCTTCAATCTGAACCAGATCTGAAGTCAGTACGAGTGATGTTGTTTCGGCAATCAGCACATGGGGCAATAACCCGATCACCAGTGAAAATACTTCGAAAATTCGATGGGGTTTCATCTTAAAACAGTTGTAATTCAGAGATTCGACTGCCTTCAACGACGGGGCAGCGTGTCGAACGAGGCCATCCAGTCCAGAATGGATTCCGCCCAGATAGCGTATCCTTCAGGACTGAGGTGCAAAAAATCCGGCATCAGTGATGACGGAATGCTTCCCTGAGCATCCAGGAATTGCTCTCCGATGTCCAGAAAAGTGACGCGTTCCCAGTTGTCCACTTCCGAAACACGGGCATTGAGTTCGCGGATTTTCGCCCGGTCCGGGTGATCCGAAAATTCCGAACGGGGAAACACCCCGTAGCACGCAATCTGCGCGTTCGAGAATTTCTCCTGCAGCAGACGCACCACTTCAAATACCCCTTCAGCTACCGCTTCAGGGCCTTCGTCCGTGTGTCCAAAATTATTCGTGCCGATGAGGCAAATGACATAGTCCGGATCCAGATTCGTCGCTGCGCCATGCTGCAAACGCCAAAGCACGTTTTGCGTCATGTCCCCACCAATGCCCAGGTTCAGACTCTGCATCGGTTCAAAGTGCTCTTTCCAGAGCGCACCTTCCCCCCAATGCCAACCTTCGGTGATGGAATCCCCGACAAACACAACTTTAGCGTCACCTTTTTCCGCCTGCTCAACCTGATCCGCGTGCATACGATACCAAGTTGCCAAGGACATCCAACTGTGGGAAACCAGTCGCGGCGCAGGCGTAACTGCCAGTGGTTGCTCAAGCGGTGAAGCCAGAAGGGTTAATACGGGGGCCAGCAGTCCGAGAACTGCACATGCAAACAAGCGCGGTGGATTCTTCATAAAATGAAACATGTGTGTTGCAGACGGCATGCATCCCGTCTCTGGTCTTATGTTCTCATCCATTGACAGAGAGGCAATGGAAAAGAAAGGGTCGTCGCAGGTGAATGTGGTCCCCACAGCATACGTTCCTAGCCGTCGTCTGTATCAGCAGGTTTCCTGCATCGATGAGTTGTATTCACACTTGATTAAACGTTTTATCGCACCCATGATCATCTGCTTTCGAAAAGCACGCTTACCAGATCGTAAAACCCTTGCCTGGTGCTGCATTTTGACCCTGTAATGGCTGTTCCCAACTTCGTATGAAATTAGGCTTAGGACTCTATCGGCACATGCTCAACGACGCGAATTTCAGCTTCGCTCGCCAGGCAGGCGCCACTCATATCGTCGCCCATCTTGTCGACTACTTCCGCGGAGGTCAGCACAGCGGTAAGGATGATCAACCCACTGGAACTGATCGAGGTTGGGGATTGGCAGGGGATCCACACCAGCTCTGGTCCATCGATGAACTGCGCGCTCTGCGACAGTCCGTCGAGAAACATGGACTCACACTCGAAGCCATTGAAAATTTCGATCCGGCTCACTGGTATGATATCTTGCTCGACGGCCCCAAACGCGACCAGCACATCCAAAATGTCAAAACCCTCATCGCCAATGTCGGAGCTGCAGGTATTCCTGTATTCGGTTACAATTTCAGCATCGCAGGAGTCGCCGGTCGCGTGAGTGGTGCATATGCACGTGGAGGTGCGGTATCAGTGGGCATGGAAGGAAATTATGATCTTCCCATGACCCAAGGCATGGCATGGAACATGGTTGTCGAACCGGATGTTCCCGATGCTCCGATTCCGCCCGCAACTCATGAACAACTGTGGGACCGGCTTCAGCGGTTTCTCGATGAGATACTGCCAGTTGCCGAAGCCAATGGAGTAGTGCTCGCGGCTCACCCCGATGATCCACCTACCCCATTCATGCGCGGTCAACCCCGTCTGGTCTATCAACCGCGTCTCTACCAGAAACTGCTCGATCTCAAACCCAGCCCTTCCAACAAGCTGGAATTTTGCATTGGTTCGCTCGCAGAAATGACTGAGGGGGACATCTATGACGTGGTTGATACCTATGCTGCCCAGAATGCATTGGGCTATGTACACTTTCGCAATGTGCGCGGAAAGGTGCCCACCTACAAGGAAACCTTTGTCGATGATGGTGATGTTGACATGCTCCGGGTACTGCAGATTCTGAAAAAACACAACTACCAGGGCGTGCTGATTCCAGACCACACCCCTCAACTCTCCTGCGATGCCCCCTGGCATGCGGGCATGGCCTATGCCATGGGTTTCATGAAAGCCGCTTTCAAAGCACTCGATATTCCATCCTGATTCAACTTACCCCTATCATGACTGCACCCAACGTCTTTTCCCTTTCCGGACAAACCGCACTCATCACGGGTGGCGGTTCAGGCATCGGAGCCGCCATGGCGCGATGCATGCACCAGGCGGGTGCCCAGGTCATCCTTGTCGGAAGGCGGGAAGCACAGCTGCAGGAACAATGCAAAGCACTCGGAGCGGGCAGCCATTTCATCGTTCACGACATCACCCAACTCGACCAGGCCGAGGATCTGATCGAAAAGGCCGAACAGGAGGCAGGTCCCCTCACCTGCCTGGTCAACAACGCGGGCATCCACGTGAAGAAATTTGCTGTGGACACGAGCATTGAAGAATTTCAGGCGGTGCTCAATACCCACATTCTCGGTGCACACGCCCTGGTCAAGGCACTGGCGCCCAGAATGATGGAACGCGGCACCGGTTCCATCCTTTTCACCGCTTCGATGGCTTCTCTTTTTGGAATTCCTCAAGTGATTGCCTACAGTGCTGCCAAATCCGGAATGATCGGTGTCGTGCGCACACTCGCCACTGAACTCTCACCCCATGGTATTCGCGTCAACGCAATCGCTCCCGGGTGGATCGAAACCGAAATGTCGAAAAAGGCGATGGACGGGGATCCCGCACGAAAACAAAAAATCCTCTCTCGCACCCCAATGGCTGCATTTGGAAAACCCGATGACATCGGCTGGGCAGCCGTCTACCTTTGCTCCGAAGCAGCTTCCTTTCTCACGGGCGTGACCCTTCCCGTGGATGGTGGAATCAGCATCGGATTTTGATCCTGTCGCATTCACAAATCTGAAATCCATCAGATACTTAATGAAAAAAGTTGAGTTTCTCGATTAATTAAACGTTTTATTTTCTAGGATTTTCTGCTATCAATAAATCTGTTCTTTGGAACCCGGGGCTATCCGCTTCTCGTTCCATCCTTTCTTCCTACATCCATTGCGCATCTTTTGCACCTCAATCAGCAGAGGTGTCACCCAAAAGCGGGCATTTCATTATGGGGTCTTGAAATGCCCGCTTCTCTTTTTCTCAAATGCGTTGCAATGCTTCAGCGATGCTCAGCATCGCACAGCGCTGCATTTCATGGCGAAAAGCCCCATTGCCCTGAATCACGTTGCGGGATCAGCGCACTGCAGTCGTTCAACTAAGGCAGCGTCGCAATACTGGCCCACCCGATTAGCGGTCGGTGCGGAAGGCATCTGCTGGCAGTCCTTCGCTGTTCACAAGGTTTGCACTGGCTGGATTCTGCGACCAGGCGTAACGCACGTAGACTGGCATTTCGACGGCTTCACTTCGCAGAACCACGGTCGATTTTCCTTCAATTTCTGCTTCTGCCCAGTGGAACACTTTGTCGGCACCGGCAATCACAAACCCTCCCAACACAGCATCGTCACGAGTTCGCAGTCCCTCACCCACATCTGAAAAGTGAACGCGAACTTCGTCACCGGAAACAGCAGCCTCCACAAATTGCGGCCCCTTGTAGATTACTTCATCGTGTCCGTAGGCGATGGCTTTCGCCGCAAGTGCCAGACGGTGTCCCACTGTCTGCTTGTCGAGCGGATGAATGTCATTCCATTCACCGACATCGTAAATCACCGCGATCGCGGAATTGGGCAGCCGTGTCGCAGCCGACTGCTGCTCACGAACCAGTGACCATCCGTTTTCGCCCTGCTGCGCATGGGACACCCGTTCCGTGTGAAGCCCTCGGTCAATCAGAGTAGAATCACTTCCTCCTGGCTGTATGTCCGGTTCTCCCAAATTTGCCAATTGCACAGAGAGAAAGGGAAACTCAACATTGCCGACCCATTTGCTTCGCCAGTCCATCACCATGGTTTCAAACATCTGCTGATACTTTTCAGGACGGCTTGTGTTGGACTCCCCTTGATACCAAATGGCCCCCTTAATGGCAAAACGGGTGAGCGGTGCAATTTTGCCATTGAACAATCCCATCGGTTTCCAACGAACAAAAGTTGTTCCCGGTGCAGTTTCATCCATGCGAATCTGCTTTGCCAACCACTCTCCCTCGAGCGAAATCGCTGGCTCTCCATTCAGCTTGAGGTGATACGGTTTATCCGTGAAAAACTTGCCCTCACGTCCGTTGACAACCACGCGCACGATCAGGGTATTGGTTCCCTCGCGCAACAAGCCATCGGGAACATCATAAATTCGCGGTGGATACTGATACGTCACCTCACCTACAAAACTTCCGTTCAGAAAGGCCTTGTCCGCATCAACGATGCGACCGATCCAGAGTTGCGCGGGCATCGCAGCCTGAGCGCTGGTCAACTCAAAGGTTTTTTTCAACCAGATCACACCCGGTCCTGCCTCCAGCCCTGCCTGGGTAAAACTTCCCGGCAACTCAATGAGTGTCCAATCCGACGTATCCGTTGCAGGATCAGCCCAAAGAAACTCGTTGCCATTGACAACCCCGGGATCCCGGTCAAACAGCTCAGCATACCAAGCATTGCTTGCTGCACGCTCCCGCTGCTCGGTTTCTTCAATAAGTCCATCATCCGCCCAGCGCTTTCCTTCAGCCAATTCCTCCGGAAACGCCTGTAACGCATCCTCACTCATCCAGCTCTGAACCGGAGACCCTCCGAGTGCGGCATTGATCAATCCAATCGGAACTCCTTCGGAATGATGAATCTCACGTGCGAAAAAATACCCAACTGCCGAAAACCGAAGCACGGACTGCGGATCGGCCGCAACCCAAGAGCCATTTTCAAGATCGCTTTTCGGACTCTTAAAATCGTAGCGATCTGGAACCTCAAACTGACGAATCAGGGGCAAGTCGCTATCTGCTACAATCTCGGGAAAACGGTATTTGACGCGCTCCATTGTCAGTTCCATGTTCGATTGCCCCGAAGCCAACCACACGTCCCCCACATACACATCCTCCATCACACGCTCTTCATCCTGTGTACGAATGACCAGTTGGTGAGGGCCTCCTGCTTCGAGCGTTGCAAACTGCAACGACCAGTTGCCCTGGGCATCCGCAGTGGCGAAATAGGTTGTGCCGAGAAACAAAACCTCAATCCGCTCCCCTGCATCACTCCATCCCCAAATCTGGGTATGATCTCCGCGCTGAAGCACCATGCCGTCCTGAAAAAGGCGGGGAAGCTGCAACGATGCCTGCAAGGTGAAGGCAATCGAAAGTAGGGATAGGGTCAGGAGTAAACGAAGGGCTTTCATCCGAATAATTGTGGGTAATTGAATAGTGATGTATGAAACCGGAAAGCCCCTATCCACTTATGGACAAGGGCCAAATCGGTCAAGGTTTGCGTCCTCAGGCATCAGCACCAGGCTCAAGCAACAAGGAACAAACCCAAGGAATCAGTCCTGATGCTGCACGTAATGAAAGGATGCAAAATCAGCGGGTTTACGACAACCCGTAATATCCTGGCAACACAGGCCCACAAAGGCACCCGTGAACCCAAGATTGTGGTAGTCGTCGGAAAGGATTGCAGCGTTGAGCACAGGTCCGATGCCTTTCCAGTCACTCCCCGCTACACGGTAATAAAACTGAAGGTCAGCGCCCTTGAGCGTCAACTTCAGCTCGACCGCTCCCTCATCTGCGATACTGACATCCTCAGGCAGCAATTCACCGCTCTTCGCAGCATCCGTTCGCAGGATGTTCAGATTGCGTCCCAGTTTTTCATCATGACTGATGCGCAGGTAATAGTGATTTTCGGTATCGTAATATGCAATCAATCCCGCCATCTGCTGAAAACTCTCCGGTTGGAATTCCACCACGGTTTTCACTTCGATATCGAGTGACTGTACGCGCCTTGCAATCAAGCTTTGACGAAACAGACTCACGGTGGGTTCCGCACCCTTCAAGCGCAGATATCCGGGACGTTCCGTCAGGCTGAGCCACTCCTGCGTAATCGGCTGCCGCAGACTTTGAAAGTGAATGTCCAGATCCGGGGAATCAAACAGCCCATTCCAAGGCTGCTTGCCAGAAGGTTGAAGCTTGATGCCCGCTGGTCTTTCCACCTCGACGATGGGCTGGTTCGTGCCGTGGCTGAGGTAAATCCAGTCATCCTCGCGCCACTCGCACTTCTGCAGCGCCGTTTCGCGTCCGCGTATGCAGTGCACGCCGTCCACCGGGCGTCCACACAGGTGGGCCAAATACCATTCACCCTGCTGGGTCTCCACCAGCGAGCCATGTCCAGCCTTCTGCAAGGCAATATCCCGGTGTCCCCAGGAGGTTACCAGATGCTTGTCAGGATGAACCTCATAGGGTCCGTCAATGTTGCGCGAACGCGCGACCGTAACCGCGTGCTCATACTGCGTACCGCCTTCAGCAGTCACCAGATAGTAATATCCGTTGCGCTTGTAAATGTGAGGTCCTTCCACGAGGGCACGATCCGTCCCTTTGAAAATGTTCTTAACTGGGCCGACCAGTTTCTGCTGCTTCGCATCGTATTCCTGAAGCAGGATTCCCGAGAAGCGATTGTTCTGGTGCCGGTGGTCCCAAACCATGTTGAGCAACCACTTGCGTCCGTCATCATCGTGGTAGAGCGAAGGGTCAAACCCACTGGAGTTCAAATACACGGGTTCTGACCACGGTCCCATGATATCGGGTGCGGTTACCAGATAGTTGTAGGCAATTTTGTAGGGTTCGCGCAGCCAGTATTTGGTGTCCGTATAAATCAGGTAGAACAGACCGTCATGGTATGTCAGGCACGGTGCCCAGATGCCCCCCGAATCCGGGTTGCCCAGCATGTCCAGTTGACTCCTGCGCTCGAGCGGGCGTTTGATCAGCTCCCAGTTCACCAGATCACGGGAGTGATGAATTTGAACACCTGGAAACCACTCAAAGGTCGAACAGGCAATATAATAGTCGTCACCCACCCGCAGGATGGATGGGTCAGGGTTGAACCCTCTCAAGACGGGGTTTTGAATCATGTTCATGCCGGTAATAACGAGATTGAATAAAACGTTTAATTGATTTCAGGAACAATGTCACGCAGTTTCTCCCTGTAAAAGTTCAGGTTGAAAAACAACCGATGGTACCGCATCCGGCTTGCCGCGAAGCAACAGCTCCAATGCCATCTCCGTCGCTTTGCGGCCCATTTCATAACTCGGCAATTTCACAGTGGTCAGTCGCTGCCATGCACAGAGTGAACCATAATCTCCGTTAAAACTTGCAAGCGCAATGTCCTCCGGCATGCGAATCCCCTTTCGATATGCATATCGCCCGATCAGGTTGGCGAGATCATCATCGTAGACGATGATCGCCTCATAGGGTTCCAGCAACGTCCATTCATCATCCCGCAGATCAACATCAAGCCCCACTACATCCTTTTCCAGTTCCACCACATCGGGTTCCAGCCCCTGAGCCTTCATTTCTTCCTGAAACCCCACCATGCGGTCCAGCGCACTGTGGTGCATCTGAGCAATGTCTCCCGTAAAGCCCTCGTTGCGCCGCAGGACAAACGCAATCTTGCGATACCCTTTTCCAGTCAGGTAGCGCACCAGCATACGCGCCCCCTCCACATCGTCGACATACACCGAATTGTTTTCGTGCTTGTCGTTCAGGTAGACCACCGGAAAATCAGAATTCTGCAACGCTCCGTGGATGCGATCCGACAGTTCGCTGTAACTTTCGATCACCAGAGCATCCAGATTGTGTTCATTAAATACCGAAGGCAGGGAAAGCGAAAGGTCATCCACATTGTGAGGCAGGCGAATCAGGGTGATGCGGTAGTGATTCTCCTCTGCTGCATCGTGCACACCAGCCATATAGCCTGCCGGAGTGTGGGTAAAAAGCCCGTTTTTTGCCACAAAATACCCAAGCGTGCCAAACTGCTTGGAACGAATGGATCGAGCACCCGAATGTGGACGATAGTTCAACTCCTGCGCCACTGCCTTGACGCGTTCGATGGTCTCATCCTGCAGTTTGATGTTTGAGTTGGCACTGGGTCGAAGTGCCTGGGATACCGTGGCAGTGCTCACACCTGCCACCCTGGCAATGTCTTTGATCGTCGCTCTTTTCTGGGGGAGATGCACAATAGAAGAGATAATTCAGGCAGAACAGGGCAAATAGCATCGCTATCATTGAAGTCTCAAGACCCCCTTTTCAAGCAAAATATAGAACGATTAATTACTGAAATCGAACAAGTTACATTTCACGAATCCTTCACTCTTCTCTCCGACAATGAGCAACAAAATGCAAAAAAGGGAAGCCACTCGGCTTCCCTTTTTTGCAAGACCACACGCTGTGTGATCCAAATGTCTCTCACACCAACCTTAGAAGGTGAAGGTATTGGTGAGGGTCCAGAGCTGTGCGGGAGCGATGCGAACCCCTGCCCAGCTGCCATCGGGCTGCGTGGTGATGGGGATCAGATCGTCTCCATTACCAACGTTGCGAACGTTGAGCTGGATGCGCCAGTCGATCTTGTCCGTGATCGGACGACTGTAACCGACCCAGAGGTCGATGTCGCCTTCTTCCGGACCATAAACCGGGTTGGCCAGGTCATAGGTCGTTGCACCACCGACTTCGATGAGCGGGTAACCGATGACCACCTTGTCCTGCCAGCGATACGCACCACCCACATTCAGACCAGCCAATACGCCGTCCGAGAAGTTGTAGTTGGTGATGATGTTTGCACGCCACTCACGCAGTTCGGGAACAGCAGTGCCTTCGAGCAGCTGAACCAGTGCGTAGTTGGACATGAAGTTGGCATTCCACTGCCACTCGGTGGTTTCGGTTGAACCACCCCACCAGATGCGCAAGTCACCGGCAGCCGTGTTCGCGTAGGTATTGGTGCGCTCTTGGATGAACTCGTTGAGCGTGTCTCCACCCACGTTCGAGCGGCTGGACTCCTGCTTCGCAATGTTGGCGGTGATGCGCCAGTTGGAAGTCGGATTCGCAGTGAACTCGATTTCAATACCCTTGGAGAGGGTATCTTCCGTCGCAGTGAAACCGGACGGTGCACGTTGCGTGGTGTTTTCACCATCGAACTGGAAGTTCCAGGCATCCAGGAACTTCTGTACGGGTTGATTGGCGTACCAGGCCGCAATAGCCTCAGCTTCCAGAGCAGCCGCTTCTTCCGGAGTCTGTCCGGTCCAGGGCTGATAGTTGATGCGCCAGTCTTCACCTTCTTCATACTGGTAGATGGTCGCCCAGTTGTAACCCCAGGCCACACCCGTTCCGAGGAACCAGGAATACGCAGCAATCGCATTGCTCGATGCGAGGTTCACGCGTGTCTCATACCAGTTGATCTTCATCGAATACTTGCCGTCCTTGGTGGAAAGCAAAATACCGAGGTCTTCAGTGGTTCCGTTTGGTGCTGGCAGCGGTGTGCCATAAATGTCAGAGCGTCCTGCCGCAGGCTGGAAGTTTTCCGATTCATTGTAGAAAAAGCTCAGGCCAAAGGGCAGCATGCCTTCCGGAAGCAGCTCATCCACGTGAACAACGGCACTCCAGCTGGTTGTGTTGCCCTTGACTTCGTTCTGCGCTTCCGAGGGAAGGGCAAAATCGGTCAGCACACTACGTCCATTGACGCGCGGTGCCTGATAGCTCCAGGCCTTGGCAGTGTCCTCACGGTAACCGTAGGTTCCCACGATCGCACCATCCCAGAAGTAGGACTGCATGACAAATGCGGTGGACTCAATTTCATCCTTGGTCAGATCCGCACTGGTGGTCAGCGAGTCACGTGCCGCCTGGCTGTCCGCTGCACGCACAATGCCGAGCGGCTGCTGTACCCAGCCCACATAGTTGGAAGGGTTGGAAGCCTGAGTCGTTGGATCGCTCTCACGATAAGTCGGAATGTACTCGGCAGTGGGATCCACGTCCGGAGCATTCCAGGTCGGATCAAAACGCAGAATCATGCCGTCAGTCGGAATCTGGCGAGCGGTGATCGCCGGAATGTTCGCTCCCGATGCAGACGAGCGGTCTGCAAGAGAAGGTCCCAAATACGTCACCGTGTTCACGGCACGCCAGTTGTCGTCAATGTTGCTGACACCAATGCGCTGCCCGTAGGCCTCATCGGTACCATAGCGCTGCCATCCACGGTTCTCACGCTCAATCGTGTCGCGATTTGCGAAGGCCGTCAGCACGTGACGTCCGAGGATACGGGTCAGAAGGTTTTGCTCCTGAATGAAATCCCGAACATCGATGTCGGCAAATGCCGTCACACGGAAGGATTCGCGATCCGTCTTGCTCATACCGTTACCGAACTGAGCGGAATCACTCACGAAGGGACGCCCCACATTCGGATTGGGTTCACCGTTCGCATAGATTTCGTCAATATCGAGGTAGATCGAATAACGCTCACCGGCGAGCATGCTGAACTGCCCGTCCTCATAGCTTTGGCTGTCAAATACGGCTTCGACACCCAACTTGTTGTTGAAGAAGGTCTGAGTCAGGCTGACATTGTAGGCATCCCATTCCTGGTAAGCTTCCTTATTCGGACCATCAATCAGCTTGTCATAGAAGTTGAAGATCGTCGGATCGGTAAGGTGAATGTCCTTGTACTGACCGAATTCACTGAACACGAGTCCTGCATCCTTCGCATAGTCCTTGTATCCCTTGATACCGTTCGGACGCTGATAGGGCAGCGAGATTGCCGGATCCGGAGCACCGTTCGGTCCCGTACCACCCTGGGTGCGGATTTCCGTCTGGTAGTAACGCGTAGGTTCAGTCTGGTTGCGCTCGGAGAAGATCGCCAGAGCACCGCCAAACACCTGAGCGAAGTTGCCTACCCACGGGTTGTAGTAAGGATTGATGTCACCGTTCTCATAGGTCGGACGACGTGCACCACGTCCGGGAAGCATCGTATAGTTATCCTGCGTATAGATCGGATTGAACGTCTCCTTGTTCATGTGCGTAAACCAGGGAGTGATCTTGTCGATCGGAGGCAGCATGCGCGGGTTGTTGCGTGTGATATCACCTCGCTCAATGTTAAAGCGAATCGACGTCAACATGCCATCCTTCTTGAGGAAGGCTGGCTCGTAGCGCAGGGCAAGAAAGAGACGGTCATCGTCCTCAAACGCGCCATCCTGCTGGTATTTCTCACGCTCGGTCAGACCTGCAATGCGAACACCCAGTTCATCATCAATCACGCTGCGGTTGATGTTGAACGAGAGACGTCCGGAACCATGCTGACCAATGCGAGCCTCAACCTTGCCACTGTTGATGAAGTTGGCGCTGTCGAGTGTATTGTTGATGATACCGGCAGGACTGCCCAATCCAAAGAGGATCGAGTTGGGGCCGCGCTGCATATCCACACGTTCCACATTGTATCCATCCCAGGGAATGTTGGTCAGGAAGTAGTTGCGGGTATTATCTGCAGCAGCGAGACCACGCACACGGGTGTTGGTGGAAGGATTCGTAAAACGACTGTCCTCGGACAGGGTCTGTCCATCACCGACACCAGCATAGTTACCAATGATACCGCCGACTTCACCACTGGTGGTGTACATCAGGAGGGATTCATTGTTTACGGCTCCAGTGTCCTGGAGAAACTCTGCAGTCACCACCGATATGGCAGATCCCACATCGCGAAGTTCTGTTTTCAGTCGTGTACCTGCCAGTGAGGTGGTTGCGAGATAGCCAACGTTTTCGTCAGTTGTCACTTCGAACGGAGTGAGCGTATAGACATCTTCGTCCAACTCATCCGTCGACTGTGCTACCACCCCTGTTGCCAGGGTACAGATCAGGAAGCCATAAGGCCATCTGTGTAGTTTCAGTTTATTTTTTTTCATTGGGTTACACACCCCTCCCGAAAGCCGCTGTAGGGCAAAATGCCCAAGGTTCGTATTTACACAGCATCGACTGTCGCAAATCCGGACCCACAGCCGTTTTCAGGTTTGTGGGTTAGTTTTCTAGGGTTTCATGCAAGCCCCCTGTCCCAGAGGGAGAAGTGGCATTGCGAAAAAAATCCCGATGCCTGGGCAGCGCCAAAAACACTGCACCACCATCAAGGGTTATACATAGGGTTGTCTGGTTAAAATTCAAAACAATCAGAATTCATTTTGCTGCTCACACCTTTCTGCATTCCCATCCATCGGGTCTTAAACCCAAAGGGCAACTGGGTATACAGGGAAATTTAGGTGATCAGCGCAAACAAAATGGCATCAGGGTTTGGTTCAATTAGGGTACAATCGGGTTAAGAAAATGCCTGGGATCTGACATAACAGCTAACCCCTTCGCGTTGTTTTTCAAGCGAAAAATAAAACGATTAATTAAATTGACAGAAAATCCAGCTCCACACATTGATGAGACAGTCATACTGCCCCTGAGACCTGTACATTTGAAATCCATCCCGAAGCACCACTCCGGTGTTTCCGCTCAGAATTTCAGCCGTTTTCGGCAGATTTCCCGGATTCGATTTCAGATCCTGATGAACCAATCCCTGAACTCATAAATCTATGGCACGCTACACCCAAAAACTATCCTTCGGCGAAAAAGCTGGCTACAGCCTCGGTGATGCCGGAGCCAATCTGGTCTTCCAGGTGCTCATGGCCTACCAGTTTTTCTTTTTCACCAAAATCATGGGCATCACGCCCGCAGCTGCTGGTACCCTCTTTCTGGTCGGACGCTTTTTTGATGCGATCACCGACCCCATGATGGGAGTGCTCGCTGATCGCACCAAGACGCGATGGGGACGCTTTCGCCCCTGGCTGGTCTGGTCCGTTCTTCCGTTTGCCGGCATTTTCTGGATGACGTTCACCTCTCCCGGATTCGAACCCGGCATGCAGACGCTCTATGCCTATGTCATGTATTTCCTTCTCATGTTGCTCTACACGATCAACAATGTGCCCTATTGTGCACTGGGTGGGGTAATGACCGGAGATGTGGACGAACGCACCAGTCTGAATACCTATCGCTTCGTAGCAACCACCGCTGCCACCTTCGTGGTAACGGGTTTCACGCTTCCGTTGGTCGACAAACTGGGTCAGGGTGACGATGTCAAGGGATGGTCCATGACGATGGGGATCTATGCCCTGCTGATGATAGGATTGTTCATTGTCACCTTCCTCTCCACCCGTGAGCGCGTGGAGCCAGACCCTGAGCAGGTCAACTCCGTCAAGCAGGACATCAAGGACCTCTTCAAAAACCGCCCCTGGGTCATTCTTTTTGCGGCCACCCTGAGCATTTTCATCATGCTGGTCGTGCGCGGTGGTTCGCTCGCTTTTTTCATGGAATACTGCGTCGACCAGGCTGCGATGTTCAGCTTCCTCCAGCAATTCAATCTGGTCATGCCGCTCGAGGGAACCTCTCTGACCCTGGGTCAAAAGGTCCTCGATACGTTTGGACTTCTTGTTCAGCAGGACCACAGCAATGTGCCATCCGTCACCTACGCCTTCATCAACATGGTTGGTACAGGCACCATGCTCATCGGCGTCATGCTCTCAAAACCGCTCTCCATCCGCTTTGGTAAAAAAGCGGTGTTCATCACAAGCTTGATCGCCACTTCGCTGTGCACGTTCTGGCTCATGTTCATCCCCGCTGACAACAGTGGCATGATCTTCTTCCAGGGCCTGCTTTGGGGTGCCTGCTACGGACCCTCTATTCCACTACTCTGGTCCATGATTGCCGATACCGCTGACTATTCGGAGTGGCAGACGGGACGTCGCTCAACCGCATTTGCCTTTGCCGGCGTAGTCTTCGCACTCAAATTTGGACTGGGCGTGGGTGGATTCGTTCAGGGCATGCTGCTGTCGTTCTACGGCTACGAAGGTGGTAGCCAGATTTCCGAATCCGCGATTCGTGGATTCCTCCACACATCAACCGCCTACCCAGCCCTGTTCATCCTCTTCGCCGTTGTGATCATGATCTTCTATCCCATCACCAAGGAGTTCAACTATCGCATTGCCAACGAGCTGGCTGAACGGAGAAAACATTTCAAGACCGGAGACGAAGTCACCAGTTGACGCTGCTTCGGGCAATACTCTACACCCGTTTACCATCTTTCACTGGTTTCCCCTGTTCATGCAAAAACATGCACCTGACAGGGGAAACCTTTTTTGTATGCTCTACAGGAACTGACTCGCTGCGAAAAAGGCCCTGCAACTCGCCAGCCCAAACCGATTTCTGCGGCATCCGGATCGCCCAAATTCCGACACCGCACGACTGATCAAACCCTAAACCAAATCCATCATGCCCTTCCCTGCTCCACATACCCTGCGTACGCTGCGCGTGCGCACCATCGCCACACGCGCTCTGATTTTCGTTGCATTACACCTGCACATCCATGCGACCCAACCTCCTCCCACTCCAGACTACTTTCAACAAATGCTCCGCGTCAGCGAAGTTGAAGTAGAGCAAAAACTGGAGGCGGCATGGCAGCATTTTTTTGAGGGCGATGCCGACACCCAACGCCTCTATTTTGAAGTGGGTGACGACATGGCCTATATCGCTGACATTGGAAACCAGGATGTGCGCTCAGAAGGCATGTCGTATGGCATGATGATCGCGGTAATGATGGACCGTCGTGAGGCCTTCAACGCACTTTGGAAATGGGCAAAAACCTACATGTACCACCGAGAAGGTGGACGTGCGGGATACTTTGCCTGGCATTGTGATTTTGACGGAAATCAGCTCTCCGAAGCCTCCGCCTCGGATGGGGAGGAATGGTTTGCCATGGCGCTCTACCTGGCCGCAGGGCGATGGGGCAATGACAAGGGTATTTTCGACTATCAGTCACAGGCCGACCAGTTGCTGCACGACATGCTGCACAAACAGAGTCCCGACGGCTATCTGAAGAGCATCATTCACAAGGACGAACTCCAGCCGGTGTTCGTCCCCCATGGCAAATACGCAGAGTTCACCGACCCATCCTATCACCTTCCTGCATTCTACACGCTCTGGGCACAGTGGGCGCCAACAGATCGTGAAATATGGGAGCGGTGCGCAGCCGTCAGCCGTGCGTTTTTCCACAAAGCAGCACACCCTGAAACCGGACTCATGCCCGACTATGCCCATTTTGACGGTTCCCCGCGCATCGACGATAACCACAAGGATTTCCGCTTTGACGCCTGGCGCACCCTCTCCAACGTCGCCCTCGACTGGGCATGGTTTCAGGCCGATCCCTGGCAGGTGAAACAAACGGATCGGGTGCTCTCTTTCCTTCTGCAGCACTTCGACCATCTGCCCAACCAGTTTGCACTCGATGGAACCCCACTTTCCGATGAGTCATCTCCGGGTCTCTATGCCATGGCCGCTACAGGCGCACTTGCCACATCCGATCCAGAACTCGCTCAACCTTTCGTACAATACCTCTGGGATGCCCCCTTCCCCGAAGGCAAATGGCGCTACTACGACGGGTTGATCACATTTCTGGGTTTGCTACAGGTGAGCGGACGATTTCAAGTGACTCCTCCACAGCACTGACCGCATCCTGCGGGCATTCCAGAGCTACGGCAGATCGTCGATTCATTCATTCCAACGCCACACTCCGGCAACATCATGCGCTGCCGGAGTGTGGGGAAAAGGCGACTTTTCCTCTTCTGGGGTTCAAATCCCGTCAATGGAAAGCCCGTTTCGCAACGCAAGCAACTCGATCGTCCTGCGGGGGTGAATCAGGTGACGACGTCCGTCCTCGGTGGTTTCAGCCCCAAGCGTGATCAGGGAAATCACTTGCGCAGGACTCAGTGAGGGATCCAAAGCCAGCAACTTTGCCGCAAGATTCGCCACGTTGGGTGCACTCATGGATGTTCCCGAAAACTCCTGTCGATGCCCTCCGGGAAGGTAACTGTCCACCTCAAATCCGTTGGCATGAACGCGCACATTTTTCCCGTAGCTGGTGAACGATGTTTCCTCACCAGCCTGGTCCACCGCTCCGACCACCAGTACATTATCCAAGTCGATGCTCGACGGAATCACCTTGTTGAACTCAACATCTTCGTCGCTGTTTCCCGCTGCGGGAATAAACAGAATCCCAGGTGCTGAAGCCATTGCTTCGACCAGCGCATCATAGGAGATTTCATAGAGGATGCGCGCCATCTGCGCTCGCATCTCACCATCGTCGCCCACCCCATTGGCCTCGTAGGCGGATTCAATGCCTGCCTGGGTTCCTCCCCAACTCATGTTCACCACACGCACTCCCGCTTCCTTCATGTATGCAACAGCTTCTTTCATCGCACGTGCCGCCCTCACCCCATCCTCAAGCGTGGGCACATCGGGGATTACTTTGTGGTCAAAGGTGATGCGTGCTGTCAGCAGACGAATCCCCGGATTTCCTTCTGCTGCAATGCCCGCAACATGTGTTCCGTGTGTGAAATTCCCAAAATAGCCAAGGTCGAGCAGAAAGGCTTCAATCGCATCCGGTTCCAGCGTCGACATGTACTGCTTGAATTCACTCGCTTCTTCACTGTCGATTGATGCCTGAACGTCAGAGAGTCCCTTTGACATGCGAATCAGATCTCCATAGCGCTCCTGCACCGCTGCAGGCAGGTCAAACAACACACCCTGGGTGCGCTTGTTCTTGAGATCATGGGCAAAACCATGGACATCATCCACCCATCCATTGCCGTCATTATCAATACCATCTCCCGGGATTTCAGCTGCATTCTTCCATACCTGCCCAAGTGGTTCAAAGATATCCACATCCACTCCGCTGTCCCAAATCGCCACAATCACCTCATGCAAATTTGAGACTCCACTCAGATCAACATTGCGTTCGGGCCAAATATTGGGCTTTTCAACCCGGTGATCCGCAATGTAGTCCGACAGTACACGCACAATGTCGTTTTTCACTGGCATCAGGAAATCCAACATGAATTTTAAATTCACCAGAGCCGCCGCTGCATTCAAATCCAGCTGACCACTCGCGGCTACTCCCGGATCCATCTGCGCCTTCACGAGTCCGCGAACGAGGTTCGCACTGTACATTTCCATACTGCCCTTGCTCGACTCGATGTTATCCTGCACCACCTCCCATGGAAGTTCCCGAATCGAAGCCTCATAATCCTTCTGATAGGCCTCAGAAAACGCCGCTGTGCCCAGCTCATGACCCGCCAGCAGCACCCGAAACAATGAATCGGTTGACAAACCACTGGTCAACCGCTCTGCAGGCTTCTCCTGCATCTCCCGAATTTGCTGATTGATTTGCAGTGCCTGCTCGAAATTCCCCTGTAGCACCGCCACGTTGCGAAGGTCTGCCCAGTACCCTTTCAGTGTCGTCTTGTCTTGAATGTCGTAGGTTTCGAAGATCGATTCGATTTTAACCTTCAAATCCTGCGCCAACTCCAACATCGCGTCGGAGTCCTCAAGTCGTTCTGAGGGAATCAGCTCGCTGCGAAAAGTAATGCGAGGCAGATCATCAGCACGCTGTACCGGAATCCGGGAATTTTCCGATTCGGCATGAAGTTGCAGGCAACCCGCAATGAGTGTCAGGCAAACCCATAAATCATTTGGTTTCATGGCAATTCGCAGGGTCACGGACTGATGTTGTTGCTTCGGACACAGCACACCGCAACCCCTGCAAACCTGTGCTGCAACCGAAATTTTTCCTCAATCCTACAATCTACATGAGAAATTGCAATGGCACTTCACACTCAGTGCTTCATTTCCACGAAATGTAGAATGGCGTAAAAACCCCGAAAGCTTCTCAAAGTCCAGATCGGTAAAAATGGCGTCAATTCCATTTCCATTCTGGCTCATCGAATAAACCATTGCCAGCCGACGTCGATGTAGAGGAACCCACAGATTCACCCATGAATGCAACCCCTACAACCATGCTCCCGAAACCGAACCCGGTCCGCATCGGTCATGACGATTCCCAATCACTGCTCCATTGGGTCAGTGAACTGAGCCATCAGGAGTTGCTGAATTTCAGTGCCTACCTTCCAAACGACCTGAGTCATTACGCCCAACAGCAAAAAACCTGGCTGGAACACTGCATCGACTTGCTCCATACAGAACTGCATCGCCGTCCGAATGCTGGCGAAATCGCAAACCAGATATTGAACACGGATGACTCCCGGCGCTTTCGCGCGTATTACGCCCTTCGCTTTCCTGAACGCGTAACACTCGATCCGGATACCCTGTTCGAAGTGAATTCCAGCCGAATGCGCATCCATCTGGATTCATGACCCAACGCAAGTTCCTGCAAAAGAAATAGTTTTGCTTGTTTTATTCGAAAAACCAAATACGATTTCTACTGTTATCATTTCCATCCATACTATGTTTTGAGTCGCTGCCCTCCGGCAGCGGCTCATTTTTTTGCAGAAACAAGTATATCCCAAAGCCGCAGCAGTTCTGCAAATGAGCAGATATGCTCCATACTGGAAGACAGAAGGATCACAGGATCTACTGCCCAAACAACCGCGCATCGATCTAAAAACGCGCTGACCTCTATTCAGTGTTGATGCTGAAGAGGGAATCCAGTGACCGCTTTGCCTCAAGCTGAAGTTCAGTGTCACCATGCTTTACGGCAAGATTGTAAAGTCCCATCCATCCACGCAGATCCCCATTTAGCTCTTCCGTGAGGGAACGACAAACCTGCTCTGCTTCGTCTTTCCATCCTTGTTGATCCGCATAGTTTGCAAGAAAACTCAATCCCTTCAGATCCCCGGAAGCTTCTCGGCGTGCACGGCGCCAACTCAACTCAAACTGAGCAACATCTCCCTGTTCTCTTACAACACGGGCACGCATTGCCTCCCTCACCACCGCAAGCAATGGAAGTTCCTTGTGACTCAGCAATTCCTCCATCTCGTTCCATTGATTCCGGGCGGCAAGGATATCCAGGTACACCACAGCCGCATCCCGCTGCAGCAGCGCCTCCTCTGGAGCAACCGCAAAGGAAGCCTGATCATACGCTTCCACCGAAACCAACCAACGGGCAATCTGCACCCGGGCCTCCAACGGTTTACCCGTGATAAAAGTTCGCCAGGGTTCGTCCGCATCAGCCCCCATCGCTGCCAACTGGCGCGACTCCAACGCCGCCGCCAGATGACCATGCTCGAGAAGCGCCTCAGGATGGGTCTGTAAAAGCTGCACGAGCTTGCGGCTTTCCTCAGGTTTGAGAGTTCGCAGCTTGGCCAATGCAACGAGCGCTGCAAGGGATGTTGAATTCTTTCCCTCCGCCTGGCTCCACAACCAATTCAACGCCTCGGTGCGGTCAGCTTCACTGCCTTCCAGCATCATCAGATAGGCCGCAATCTTAAAGGCATCCCCAGGTTGTGCTTTTTGCAGATGTGCACGGGCAGTCACGATAGCCTCATGGATTCTGCCAAGCGCAGCGAGCCACTGCACTTCGTGCTCGCGGACTTCATCAATGCGGTCGGGAGCAGCTCTGCGAAATCCCTCCAAAGCAACTGCTGCAGTCTGGTGATCCTTGCTCTGGATCGAGGTGAGAAACATCCCCTCCCAAACCTCAGCGTTACGTGGAAAACGCTGGACTACCTTCATCCAATAATCCATGGCAAGCGGGTGTTGCCTCGCAGACAAGTAGCGCGCTTGAGCCAACATCACCCCCTCATCATCTGGCGCAAGTTGCGTTGCGGCAAGCAGGCGCGATTCAAATCCCATCCAATCCCCACTCTCGTAGTAGGATGCAATGTCCGCAACCATGCTGCGTGCACGATAGCGCTTGATGCGCTCATAGGTCGGTTCCGCAAACCACGCTATGGCAATCACCACCAGTCCAACAAAAGTGGCGATCCATGCCAGGCGAACCCAAAACCGTCGAGCCATTGAATCTCAGGATTTCAGATTGACCGAACGTCGACGGCGCCAGAGGTGCAATCCCACTGAAAGCGTCAACAACACACCCGCAGCCACGGTGCCAGGTTCGGGTACCGGTGTTCCATGAACGTTTCCAATGTAAAACACAAGGTCTTCAAAGTCATTGTCTGAGCTTTTCCACCACGAACTGTTACTCGGGTTTGGACGCCGCCACAGATCTTCAAAACTGACCAATGTGCCCGGAGTTGCCTCACTTCCCGGGCCAAACCAGCCCTCCTGGGCCGTCCCATCAAACGTCAGCACTTGATCGGGGTTGGTTCCAATATCCCCGGCAAGTGGATTCCCCACATTCCCGGTATTGCCTGCCTGCAGGCCCGGATTCGCATCGGTGAATGAAAACAGGGGCCAGTTTTTTCCATCGTTTTCCGAATAACTTCCGTTAATCGCAAACTGACTGAAGTGCCCATCCTGTGAGTCATAGAGAAAATTGGACAAGGTATTGTCGGGAATGATAAAAAATCCGAGCCGACTCCCACCCTCCAGAATCCGGGTCGCTGTATTCGCAGTGGTCGGCTGTGCACTGTACTCCCAGCTTTCATTCGAATAGGGGTTGTTGGCAGCAGGCTGCGCTCGAATTGCACCACTCGGAACCGAAGCTGCATCCTTGTCCACGATCACAACTTCAGCAGTGGACAGCGCTTCAACTGCCCACGCCTGCTTTTGTTCAACCGTATCCGTCGGCATCGCCAGCAACTCGTCTGTGATGTGAAAAAATCCGAATTCAAACAAATACCCTCCCCCGTCATAGAGAAAAGTAAAGGTCACTTCCTGAGGGCCACTCCCCGAAACCAGGTTGTATTGGGCTTCCGTTTCCGTAAACGCTCCTGCATTGGGGTCGTCGTCCCCAAATACATCGCCAAGGATCCCGCGAAGGGTTTCATAGCGGGGGGCACCCGGATCGTCACTGTAAAGAACACTGGTAGGAATCACGGGGTCCGCAGACAGCGTCAGGATAAATCCAGACACGCAAGTCACACTCGCTACTTTAAGTAAGCGGGCTAGCTCAGAAAGAAAAAAGCACATCATGATGCTACTATCGGACAATCTGCAAAAAATTTCAATAATTTTTACAGATCGCCTCCTGTCGACGTTCATCAGCTTCTTTTCGGTTGCCCCGCAACCATTCACCACTTTCATCCATACTAGCCATGAATGACAAACTAGAGGAAGGAACCGAACTCAATCTCGATTTTAAGAAACTGAGGAAAATCGCCTCCGGAAGCGAAGATGTGATCCCCGCCGTAGCACAGGATGTCGATACGGGTGAAGTTCTCATCATCGGCTACGTCAATCCACTGGCACTGCAAACCGCAATGAAGGAAAAAATGGCGACCTTCTGGAGCACCTCTCGCAACGAACTCTGGATCAAGGGTAAAACCTCCGGAGACTACCTGGAGTTGATCGAAACGCGTGTAAACTGCGAACAGAACTCCATCGTCTATCGCGTGCGCCTCAAGGGCAAGGGTTCGTGCCATACCAAAGATGCCAACGGCGTGGCACGCCATGGCTGCTACTACCGTCGCCTGCGCGAGGACATGAGCCTGGAATTTGTCTGATGCCATCCCCCAAATCACTACTTCATGCGAGGCATAGAATGCTCGCAAAGGTCGCTTTGCGATTGAAATTGTGAACAACTTCGTTCAAATTGTGTCCAAGTGAAATTCTGGGGAACACGTTCGCGAACCTTCTTGCTGGCACTCGGGATCAGTGCGGGATGGATACTATCTGCCGAGACGCAGACCTCCACCGTGCGTTTTACCTTCCCCGATGCTTCTGACAAAGGGGAATCCGCTGCCGTTGAGATTTTATCCCCGCCAGAAGTACAGTCCGATGCACCTGAGCGCTCCACCTCCATGCCCATGGCACAAAGCTCCCGGGTCTGGCTGGGGTCCGATTCAGAACTGCCTTCACAATGGAAAATCAGTGCGGATTGGGATCGCTCCCTTGCCAACATCCGCAACCTGCATGATCTGGCACATTCCCCATACCACAAGACTGATACCTTCGAACTCAGGGGACGCTATGAGACGCCTCTCTCGGATTCCATATCTGCATTTTCGGAAGCCGGACTCAGCCTTCAGTCGGGCACTACTGCCACGCTCACGAATGGTCACAGCCTCATCGCAACGACAGGTGCCAGCATTGCGGTCAGTCCCAAACTGAAATTTTCCATTGGCATGCTGACCAACAAACACTTTCTCGGTTCCGTTCGCAGTATGCCGATCATCGGACTCGACTGGGATATCACGGACCGGCTGACCCTTCGAACCCTCAACGGTGCATTCCTCTCTTATGAGTTGAATCGCTCAACGGAAATTGACCTCAGTCTGCAGTATTTTGACGACAGCTTTGCAGTAGAAAACCTGCAGGGCACTGTCTTCATGCGCATGGATCAACCATTGCTGCTGGAAGAATCTTCCCTCGTGGGAACCTTTGGGGTGCGTCACAACTGGAAGGACGTATTCAGTATTCGCGCTTTCGCTGAATTTGTTGGCAGCCGCGATCTGCGTGCCCCCAGTCTGAGTGATGGTGTGGATTCAGTGGAACTCCCTTCTACCGATGACCAGCGCCTTTCTTTCGGAGTGGAAGGAGGCATTCGCTTTTAACAGAGAGCTGCAACATCCGTTTCTATAGATTTTCGGGTCGCTCCACCTCCGTAAACCCCGGATTGATTTTCGGATTTCTGAACACAATGCTCTTGAAAAGCGGAAAGCCCTTCATTTACTGCAACACACATTCATCATGGAAACTCAGGAAAACACAAAACTGGTTGGCAAAGTAGCAAATGTAATAGATCTGGGGTTGACCCTTCTGTTCTTCATTCTCATGGCCTTTGCCATGCGCCCGTTTGTTCCAATGCAGGGCAAGGGTGTTGTGGAATTCTGGGCTGCCTTCACCGCTCTGCCAATGGCAGGTGTCTTCTGGATTGTGGTGCAGATGTTTCGGGTCACTTTGGTTGATCAGTTGCGTGCCCGCCGTATCCGTGCAGAGTCTGCTCAGGACTGATAATGGATCCTTGCCCTGGCTGATAAGGTCGGTGTTCCCGCATTCCGGTCAACGCAGCTGATCGCAAACCAGGCAAAAGGATTCTTCCGCGATCAGCATACCACATGCGTTCGAAATTTCTCGAATTGCATTGATCATGCAACACGCACCGGAAACCGAAAATTACCGGATTCCAGCGCAAAGCATCCTCAATCCTCAAGGTCTTGCTCCCACTGCTCCCGTTCTTTCGCCTCGGCGATACGTTTCTTTTTCAGAAAGACCGAACCCAGCAGAATTGACAGTTCGTAGAGCAGGTAGAGCGGTGCTGCCAGAATGACCATTGAAATCGGGTCACTGGGCGTGATGATCGCAGAGATCACCATGATCACCACCAGCACGGTGGACCGGATTTTGCGCAACCGCTCGGGTGAAACGATCTCCACATACTGCAAGAGCAGAAGCAGCAATGGGAATTCGAACGCTCCACCCACCGCCAGGATCATCCAGACCACAAAGTTGTAGTATTCCGTAGCGGTCCATACGATTTCATAGCCCAGCATCTGATTGAACTGCAGGGACACATAAATCGATAATGGCAAAATGAAGTAGTAAGCAAACGCTCCCCCCAACAGGAAAAGGAACAAACTCGCAACACAGCCCGGCAACAATACCCGGCGTTCGCGCTTGGTGAGGCCCGGTGCCAGAAAACCCGCGACAAAATACAGGACAAACGGAAGAGCCAGAGACAATCCTCCCAGAAAGGCGACCTGCAGCAGCACTGTAAACGCTCCCATCGGGCTGATCGTCACCAGGCTACCCATGCTGGTTCCCATGCGTTCCAATGCAGTATCCAGCGGTTGGGCAAGAAATCCCGAAACAAAAGGGAGAAAACCTACGATCACCCCACACCCGATTAGAAATGCCAGCAAGCTCCGGATGAGCACCCAGCGAAACTCCTCGAGATGGTCAAGAAAATGCATCTCAGCGTTTTCGTTTTTCTCAGATCTGCGGGATTTAAACATATTTTGATTTGATAGCCCGCAATTGCGGAGTATGAATTGACAAACCTCGACTAGGGGATTTTTCCATTACACAACAAGAGCGCGAGGCTTTTCTCTAAACAAAAGACAGAATCCTCTGCAATACTGCGAGGATGAAAAACTCAAAAAAATATCATGACAGCTTGTCCTGAATCGAACACAACCCCCGAGACCAAATACATCTACGCATACGGTCAAACAACTGACGGAAATGCAAAGATGAAGAATCTTCTGGGTGGCAAGGGTGCCAACCTGGCGGAAATGGCTCGCATCGGCCTTCCGGTACCTCCGGGGTTTACCATCACCACCGAAGTCTGCACGTACTATTACAAGAATAACCTGACCTACCCTGCCAGTCTCGATGCCGAGCTTCGCAAGGCTGTCGAAGTCGTCGAAAAGCAGGAGGGAAAGAAGTTCGGCGATGCATCCAACCCACTCCTGTTCTCGGTTCGTTCCGGAGCACGTGAGTCGATGCCGGGCATGATGGACACCATTCTCAACCTCGGTATGAATGACGCCGCTGCCGAAGGTCTTGCTACCAAGACTGGCAACGCCCGTTTCTCCTACGACTGTTACCGTCGCTTCATTCAGATGTACGGTGATGTCGTCATGGGAGTGCAGCCCCGTCATGAGAACGAGCACGAACCGTTCGAAGTGGTGCTCTCCGACCTCAAAAAGGAACTGGGAGTAGAACTGGATAACGACCTGAGCGCCGACAACCTCAAGGAACTCATCTCACGCTACAAGAAACTGATTCTCGAGCGAGTGGGCCAACCTTTCCCTGAAGATCCTTACGAACAGCTCTGGGGTGCAGTGGGTGCGGTCTTCAGCTCCTGGAACAACGAACGCGCCAAGGTCTACCGTGCCAAGTACAACATCCCCGTCGAATGGGGAACGGCTGTCAACGTGCAGACCATGGTCTTTGGAAATACTGGAAACACCTCCGGTACCGGCGTGGCATTCACCCGCGACCCCGCCAACGGTGAGAAGGTCTTCTACGGCGAATACCTCATCAACGCTCAGGGCGAGGACGTAGTCGCAGGCATTCGCACTCCCAAACCCATTGCGCTTCTCAAGGATGAAATGCCTGCTTCCTACGATGAGCTGGAAGCCGTTCGCCAAACCTTGGAGCAACACTTCAAGGACATGCAGGACTTCGAGTTCACCATCCAGGAAGGCAAACTCTACATGCTTCAGACCCGTAACGGTAAGCGCACGGGTCTCTCCGCCGTTCGCATTGCCTATGAAATGGTGAAAGAAGGACTCATCGATGAAAAAACCGCAGTGCTTCGCATCCCGGCTGAGTCGATTTCCAGCTTGTTGGTTCCCATCTTCGACGAAAAGGCCCGCAAGTCCACAGATGTGCTTGCCACAGGACTTCCAGCAGGACCCGGTGCCGCAACTGGACGCATCTCCTTCACTGCCGGTGGCTGCGAGTACATGGCGAAACACGGAGACAAGGCCATCCTTTGCCGCGTTGAAACCACTCCCGAAGACCTGCGTGGCATGATTGCCAGTGAGGGCATTCTCACCTCTCGCGGAGGTGTCAGCTCCCACGCGGCGCTGGTTGCCCGCCAAATGGGTAAGGTCTGCGTCTGTGGTGCACACGATGTGGTCATCGACTACGAAAAGCGCACACTCACGGTCGGAGAAACCGTTCTCAAAGCAGGTGATTTCATCTCCATCGACGGCACCACTGGTGAAATCTTTGCCGGTCACGTCGGAACCGCTCCGAGTGAGGTCAATCAGGTGCTGTCCGGGCAGAAAACTGCCGAGGAGAGCTACACCTTCAAGATGTTCGCGACCATCATGGATTGGGCCGACAAATACCGTCGCCTGAACATTCGCACCAATGCCGACAATCCGAAGCAGGCCGAAAACGCCATCGCACTCGGTGCCGAGGGTATCGGTCTCTGTCGCACCGAACACATGTTCTTCGAAGGAGATCGCATTGATGCAATGCGCCAGATGATCCTGGCCTATTCCACCGAAGAGCGCCGGAGAGCACTCGACAAGTTGCTTCCCTATCAGAAGGAGGACTTCAAGGGCATCTACGAAGCGATGAAGGGCTTGCCCGTTACCATTCGTCTGCTCGATCCGCCGCTGCACGAATTCCTGCCTCACGAGGGTGGCGCACGCCATGCCCTTTCGGAAAAGCTTGGCATTCCCCAGGAGACCATTGCGGAACGCGTCAACGCACTGCACGAAGCCAATCCAATGCTCGGTCACCGTGGTTGTCGTCTCGGTATTTCCTACCCGGAAATTACCGAAATGCAGGCTCGTGCCATCTTTGAGGCTGCAGCCGAAGTGATAAAGGAAGGTGACGAGGTCAACGTCGAGGTCATGGTACCGCTCATCGGGTTTGAGGCCGAACTCAAACACCAGACGTCTATCATCCATCGCGTGGCAGACGAGGTCTGCAACTCCATGGGCGTAACGATCAACTACATGGTCGGAACCATGGTAGAAATTCCGCGCGCTGCCCTCAATGCTGATAAAATTGCCAATGAGGCGCAGTTCTTCAGCTTCGGAACCAATGACCTCACCCAGACCACACTGGGCATGAGCCGTGATGACTCGGGCAGTTATCTTCCGATCTACAAGGATATGGAAATTGTCACCCAGAACCCCTTCGCATCAATTGATGTCGATGGTGTCGGGCAGTTGGTGGACATCGCTGTTCAGCGGGGTCGCAGCACTCGCCACGACATCAAACTCGGGATCTGTGGAGAGCATGGAGGCGATCCGTCCTCCATCAATTTCTTCCACAGTGTGGGGCTGAACTACGTGAGTTGCTCACCACCGCGCGTACCCGTTGCCCGCCTTGCCGCTGCACAGGCAGCATTGCGCAACGCGTAACGCCGACGATATCAGAAATATCTCTCATTTGCCCTCGACCAAGCCGTCGGGGGCATTTTTTTTATTTGAGAAACTGGCTGTCTTTCGACTTGGCATTGCCCACCCTTGCACTAACCTCCAAACCAGATGAATCTTCGCATCATCCTCTTTGATTTTGACGGCACGATTGCCGACACATTTTCCGAAACCGTTGAGATTTTCAACCGGTTCGCTGCGAAGTACCGTTACAACCGGATTGAGGAGCATGAGATTGAAAAAGCGCGGCACATGAACGCTTGGCAGCTGCTCAACTTTGTGAAGATTCCCAAGCGCAAGGTTCCTTTTCTCCTGCGAAAGGGGCGTTCCATGCTCTACCGCAATCTCGACCGCATCGCGGTATTTGAGGGTATTCATGAGATTCTCAGCTGGGCTGAAGAACACCAGATCATTTGTGGAGTGGTCACTTCCAACTCCAAAAAAAATGTCGAACGCTTTGTTTCCGTTCATCAATTGCCCAACATCCATTTTGTTCGCTCATCATCCCGCCTGATGGGTAAGCCGCGTGAGTTCCACCGCATCCTCAAAAAACGGCGCATTGCAAAGGATGAAGTGATCTACATCGGTGATGAGAGCCGTGATGTCGACGCCGCACGTGAATCGGGTATCAAAGTCATCTCTGTGACCTGGGGCTACAATTCACGCGAAGCACTGAAGGCGCACCGGCCCGATTTCATTGCCGATCATCCAGAAGATTTGCAACGCATTGTGGCAGACCTGCACCAGGCCCCGCGCCAGGTTTCCCATTCAAAAGCTGAGCTGCATGAAAAATCAACAGCTGACAAGTCAGCGACTCGCTAAGTCCTCACACACCAAAATTGAGAACAGCCCGTAACGATCCTCATGCATCACAGCTTGGCTACACCTACATTTCGTTCGCTGCCCGGCTTCGCGCGACCGGAACAAACTCGTTGAGCGTCGCTAGTTTCATGCGGTCCTTATCGAGTTTGAAATAAAATACTCCGGGTTCCGGATCAATCAATCCCACAGGCACATCACGGGACTGTCCTCCCGCAAACCAGAGTGACTCATGGGGTCTTGAAGCAGGTTCTGCATGTTCGTAAAACCCGGCAAAGCCCTGTTTCCCATGCAAATCCAGGACGACAAATCCCCGCCCACGAAGGGCCTCCGGTTCGTGCTGCCGCTTGTCCAGATACTCTGACCACAACTGCTCTGCATAGCCCTCTGCACGCGCAAGTCCGTCATATGCCTTATCCTGAATGAAGACAAGCTCCCGGATGTTCGCCCCCGACTCAATGGACTCAAGGTCGATCATTCCGTCTTCAGTGATTTCATACACGACCAGTGAAGGTCCTTCCAATGCCTCTTCCGGTCCAGCAGGACCACTGCGAAACACCCCTACCGAGAAGGTCAACAACCATACTGCTGCCGCTGCTGCCAGCGTGCCTGGTGCCATTCTCCAGCCGCTCCAATCCCAAGTGCGTTGCTTGCGGCGTCGAGGCGTCTCCTCATTACCTTTTGTTGCATTCACTTGGGAAGCCAAAGAAGCCAACACCTGCGAGCGTACTCGCGCCAACTCCTCATGACTCATGCGGTGCTCATGCGAGCCGTGGCAAATCGCGATCTCAAAGCTGTGCTGCAGCTCAAAATATCGATTCCGCACGCCTTCATCCTCACGCAAGGCGATTTCAACCTTATCAGCTTCCGCTTTTTCGAGCGATCCGGACAAGTAGTCCATCAGCACCTGATCTGATACTTGCTCATTCATGACTCAACCTCCAATTGTTCCTTCACTTTCATCAATCCTCTCCGAATCCACGTTTTTACCGTGCCGAGCGGTAAATCCAGAATTCCAGCAATCTCTTCATGTGTGAATCCGTCAAACAATGCCATGTGTAGCACCCGCTCCTGTGCCTCGGGCAGGGATTTCAGGCGATGCTGAACGGATTCACTCAATTCAGTTCCTTCCACCTGTTCACTCGGCACCTTCTCGGAAAGCGGAATCACCGGCCCTCTTCCGGATTCCTCGAGTGCCTTCAGCTTGCGCTGGTGACGTCCCCTGGAGCGCAAGCGGTTCCAACACAGTCTTCGTGTGATCACAATCATCCAGCTGAATGGACGTGACAGTTTCGGATCGTAGTTGCCCGCATGGTTCCAGATCGCCACAAACACATCCTGCAGCACCTCCTGCACTTCTTCCCGATTTCCCAGAATGCGATACGCGAGCGAAGCCAGTGGAGCTGCCAACAAGTCGTAGAGCTGGGAAAGGGCACTCTCCTCACCTTTTCCGATGCGAACGAGCAGCTCCCGATGAAGCTCAACATCCCGATTTTCCGGAACCTCACTCACGCAACCCACCTTCCTTTCCCGAATCGAAGAAGCCTTGCTCAATCAACTCGCTCACACGTCTCAGGAAATGTTCGCATGCCTGCTTCATCGCATTGTGATAGGCTTGGTCCCGAAGGTTTCGAATCGGCGTCACCGGCATCGACTCACGTCCCAGAAAAGTGCCCAGGTCCTCACGCGTTTCGTCCCACCGGTACCTGGCTGCGATCACCGCACGCACTTCCGTTCTACGATCTGCTCGCCACTCGTGAACATAAAGCGTGATGCGGGGCAGCTCGGAAGAGAATCGCCCGGGAAACCGGCGAATGTCGAGATGCGCATCAATTTCCATCTCTCCAGCGCATTGCTCCAACACACCCGCTAATTGAGCAAACTCTTCCTGTGCTGAGTGATACGCACGGGAATCCAAAGCTCCACCCTGCATCTGCCTGACAATCTCCAGTTGCACAGTGGGAACCGTCTTCTCTGCTTCCGAAGCGTTTATGATCGTTTGCATCAGCAAACCGACGCCTAGCAGCAAACATCTCGTCCACAGGGATGGGGCAAAGGATACCATATCACAGTCAATTGTTTCGAATTCTCCGAGCAAGACTATGCCAAATGCAGTCAGCTGGATTCAGCGATTTGTCAATTGCCAAAACTTGTCATTCGCATGCCGCAAGCGACTGTAGACAGGTCAGTATTTTGGCAAGATTGGTACCGGATCGGGGACTCGAACCCCGGACCAATTGATTAAGAGTCAACTGCTCTACCAACTGAGCTAATCCGGCCCAACATCGTGGAAATAACCACGTTCTTCAAATGAAGAAGGTTCCAAAATCTAGAAATCGCATGGAAATGCAACCCCTTTTTTATCACCGAGCTCACTTTTTGGATAGTCGGCAGCACAGCCGATTCCTGCTTTCGCTGCAATCGATTTTACCGCTTCAAACCTGTCGTTTTGCGTCGGAAAAATGGGGTTAGGAATCTGGTGAAAATTCAAACTCTATCCGCACACTGAACGGATTCGTGAATGCCCCGCCCAACTCCATGAGCAACTGAGGATCCCGAGCAGTTGCGCTCATCCATAAGGTATCCCTCTCGATGCCCTCCACTTCCAAATCTCCCATGGGAACCAGGTCTTCAAATGCATTCTCTTCGCTTGTTTCAAATATCAGCTGCTGTGTGCTGCGGTTCCAGATTTCAATGCGACGCAGACACAGTCGTCCCGAACGATCACTGGGATCCACACGAAGATGCGAAACCGGACAATCGGCATCCACCTGAAATTCCAATGAGGAGGTAGTGCCAGCATCATAGGACTGAACGAGTGAACGTTCTTCAGAAAAGGCTTTCGAATCACTCCAAAAAACCTGAAAGCGATCCTGCAGCGTCGTTGCATCAACAGATGCGGAGGAGTCCAGTGGCGGCTTTTTCAGTCGCAGTGGTGGATTTTCTGATTCAACACCAGCGATAGATTCCTGCGCACTCAGGAAGCTCTGCTCAGATTCTTCATCCAGTCGCAGCCCTGCATCCATCCCACCGGAATGCTCCGATTCCCCAGGCATGGGGATCGATTCCAGACGGTCCACATCCAAATGTGAAGAATCCCAGGGAGAACTCTCTTCCGGTTCATTCCAATCACGCGATTCCACAGCATCCTCAAGCGACTGAATGCGGTTGTCTGTCCTTTCGGAATCGCCTGATTCCTGCAGTGTTTCTCCCTCAACGACCCAGGAATCAGCACTCGACTCATCCATCGCAATTGCATCACACGGCGTCACTGCCAAATCGGGTTCCGGAGTCTCCAAAAACTCTGGGCTTTCAGACTGCTGCATCGAGTGCTCTTCTGGCTTTGATGTGGTGATCGCCACTCGCGCTTTCAGCTGAGTCTCAAGCCATGCGAACTCGGGTGTGCGCTGCAGTTTGAACGAAGACTGGATACGCGCATGGTCGGATATCCATACTTTGAGCAATCGAACAGCATGTGTTTTCCACAGCCTCGAATAGCGTTCCATTCGCTCCAACATGCCCGCAGCATCATGTTGCGATTCATAGTTTACTTCCGCCACCTGACTGTAGTCCAGTCCCGTGAAGGGAAGCACATCCACGAGCTGATATCGCTCCATCAATGCCAACAATAAGGAGGTATCCGAATCCTCTGCTTTCAGGTAAAGGTCTTCCATCTGCAGCCGACGCAGGACATCTACCCTGAAGAGATTGCCCCAAAGTGAACAGGTATTGTGCAAGGCCATCATGCCCGGAATCGCAATGATCGGATAACTCGACAGACTGCCCTTCGCATAAGCTCCCACAGCAGCCAGCTCACCATGCAGCTGCATGCACGAAATGGCTTGCTCAACAAAACCGGACTCAGGACGGATCCCGTTCCGAATAATGATGAGGAAATCAGTATCCACCTTTGCCAACACTGCCCCCAGTGTCAGTGGATTTTCAGAACTCTCCCAATGTTCCCATGCCGATTTCAATCCTGCATTCGAGCTTGAATCTTCCAACTCGGCTTCACTGCGGTTGCCCAGTGAAATCCATCGGATTTCGACTCCCGAAACGGATGCCATCGATGCCCTGAAACCTTCGAGGTCGCGCGAATCAGAATCCCACGCCAATACGCTGAGGCTCGCGGGCTTGAGCATGCGCTCATAGCACTTGGGCGGTTGAAGCTCAAACAACGCCCCAGGCTGCATTGGAGACTCATTTTCCCTTCCCTGTTCAAGGCGTTCGCGCAGTCGGGCAGCCGATCCTCCGGATTCTGACGCTGCGCATGTATCGACAAATTCACCCAATGCAGGTGCATCGATCACAGTAACCTGTAAAGGACCAAAACCTTTTCTCAAATCCTCCGCAACCGACACACATGGGGTGCAACGCAGGTCTGCGTGTCGCAGGCAGTAAGCCTCCATTTCATGGAGCATCAGCGATTCCAGATCAACGATCTCCGCTTCATGCTGCGGCACGTCCATGGCATTGAGCACCAATTTACATTCGCTCACCAATCCCAATAAGCGCTTGATGCGTACCAGACTGAACGCCAGCCCCCCGAACAGAGGAATTTCAATTGCATCGAGCGATTCATTCTCCAGATACTGAAGCACCCTTTGCGCAAGTGCATCGGACCAGACCTGACCATGGCACAGATAGGCACACTGCACTTCTTGCTCGGGCATAGGCACTTGCACCACATCAATCCCAAGACTCGGTGCAATGGTGCTTTCCCCCTGCATCACGATCGAAAATACTGTAATTTCATGCCCTTCTTCGAGCAACTGCTCCCACACCCATTGGAGATGGTGAAGGTAGGCCTGATCCAGGAATCGGGGTGAATCGGGAGCAACAAATGCAAGCTTCATAACGAGGGTGGCAAAGGGTTTCGGGCATCAATAACTCAAATAACCCATCATGACGTTAACGCAACAGTATCAACCCTAGTGGAAATCCCATCCGCAACAACCCCTTTTTACAATTGCAGGTAATGTTGGAACTAATGTTCTTCGTTCACACGAACACCCGAAGCGTTCGCGCGTAGATTTCAACCATCCTCAGCTTGAGTGGATTTCACGAGCTACACGATTTCAAATTCGAATCCAACCTGCAATTCTGCTCCCAACAGCAAGTTACTTTGCACGATAACCTGAGGATCCACCCCTGTTGATCGAATGCAAAGAGAACCAGCATCATCACCACTTTCGATCATTGCCGTTCCTGCAACATCCAGGCCTTCCCAACTTTTTTCTGAATCGAATTCAAGCAGCAAGCGCTCAGAAAGCAGATCTTTGATCCACACTCGATGAATCAGGATGCGCATCTCGCTGACAGCAAAATCGAATCGAACCGTGTGCGTTTTGGGGTCGAACGGCAACGTACACTCGATTTGAACTCGTCCAAATTTTATGTAATGCATCTCTTTCGAACCCTTTTCAGAGAGACCGTCATCTCCGCCAAAATAAACACGGAATTCCTCTGTATTCGAAGATTCTTCGCGCATCTCAGCTTCCTTCCACAATCGAACCAGCAACAGTGCGATCATCTCGCTGTGAGAAGCCCAACTTTTTCGATGTTTCAACATCATGTACTGAATCAAATTCGCACGAATCGGATTCGCCGTCGAAAATACCATGGATGCAAAATTTCGCCGGTAATAAAATAGTTCTTCTGGCAGGATATCACCCTCAACTCCAGCATCTTCAAGCGTTAACAAAAAATCCCAATCTTCGTATGAATTCATACACTCGTCGTAACCTTCCGTAATATTAAACAGCTCTCGACGATATAGATTTGTGCACTTTCCACTTGTATTCAGATACGGCATCAGCTTGCTCACATATCCAATCGGATAGTAAGGAGTATCGAAGGCTCCAAAGTTTCTCGTGTAACAACTCACATAGCCCAGGTCCGGGCAACTCTCAAGAGCCGTAACCGCCTTATTCAAATATTCGGGATGAAGCAGATCATCCGAATCCAGCGGTAATACATATTTCCCTTTGCTCGCGCGAATGCCCGCATTCCGGGCAGCACTCAACCCCCTGTTGCATTGCTCGACCTTCACCACCCCTTCAAGAGAATCAAAGCAACGCTTTGCGGCAGGACTCGTTGATCCATCGTTGACAACAACAATTTCCAATTCTGGATAGTTGCTCGAACGAACACTTTCGAGTGTTTCACTCAACGTAGTTGCTTGGTTGAAAAATGGAATGACCACAGAAACAAGAGGCTTATCATTTTGATCTGAAAACGATCTCTCTTTCACTGCAGTGTAGTTTGCTTCCATTCGAAGGGCAGTAGTCGTTGGATGTGTAAGTTCTCGAGCACGAGCCACTGCTGCATTTGATATGCGCTGCAAACGCGATTCGTCTTCCAACAGCTCAAGCAAGAGTCCAGCAAGTGCACTTGCATTCTTTGGGTCAATGACCATACCGCTGTGATCTGTCTCAATCATCTCCGACATTCCTCCAGAGCGTGACGCAAGCACAACACATCCTTTTGACATCGACTCAAGACATGCATTTGCCCAATTCTCCCAACGAGATGGCAATACAATAATGCCTGTTTCCGATAACAAGCGATCAACCTGATCATAGGGAACTCCCCCTCGAAACTGAATTCGATTCAACATCTTTTCGGGGATCGTGCTTTGCAGCACTTCTGTATAGGTTCGGTTAAAAAAATGCGCATTTCGTTCCACGCCAACCAGCTCAAACTGCAGATCAGGACGCTTTTCCAGCACCTCCACAGCAGCTCTGACAAAAACGTCAACACCCTTTCGAACCTGAATCGAACCGAAAAAACGAATCGTTTTCAGATCCCGTTTCGCCATCGGAAGAGTCGGTTCCGAAAAATCGAGGTAGAGTGGATACGGACAAATAGAAATATCATTCCTCCCTACCCGATCCGAAAAATAGTCCGCCAATGACTGAGAGGGAGAGGTCACTTTATCTGCATTTCGAACGCAATAGTCCTCCATCTCCATATCACACACCACCCAAGCCGCAAACTCTCTGTCTTCATTGATGGTTTCAAGCAAGGAGAGCGGTGTGTGACACTTCACGACCAGGTGTTGATCTGCAAACGTCCTCATCAACCGTTTACTGCGGATGCACACGAATCCCTCGCCACAATACTCAGGAAACTCTACCACATTAATCGTTTCGTTTCTGCAGAGTTCCTGAAGTGTGAAAAACACCCGATGGCTGTATTCGTGGTTCGCCGAAAAACAACCCCCTTGTTTTTCGGCGGGCATTGGAAGCGTCTCAACAACATGGAGATTTTCTGGAAGTTTGTGGTGATTGGAAGCATTCACACAATCCGTAAGGAGGAATACCTTGTGCCCCCTTTCCAGCATCGCTCGACAAGCATTTGCGACGTAGGTTCCAATTCCGCCACCCGTAATGGGTCCAAACTCACGGCTAACGTAGACAATATTCATTTGTTCAAAATCATTGACAATCGCCGAGTTCCAGATCAGCGATTTCCGTCATTTTGGGACAACCTCACGTTACGAATGTCGGGTTGTCCAGCGTAAAGGTCTAACATGAGATTCTCGCCCGTTTCCAGGTTCGAAATTGTCACCTGACCACTGAAGCGGTGTTCCAAAAACCGAATGGCTGTGCCATGAGGCAGACAAATATCGAGTGGGGTCGCACCGGTTCCTACGAGTGCAAATCCTCGTGGTGATCCTTCACTTTCTACCATTTTCCATCCTGAAGGTAACAATACCTCAAGGGACCGTGCCAAAAGACTGTTCATCTCATGTGTCAGAAGATCAAGAATCCAAACTTCATTTCCCTCTGATTCGGGATGTCGCGATCCCATCAACTGCAATCGATATCGTTCTTCCTTGGTCTCCACGGTTTGCTTCGCAACTTCGATGTCGGATGCGTCTTCAATCGGTGAATCCACGACAACCGTGTTCCAATCGCGTGCTTCACACTCCTTCACCAAAGCACACTTGAATGAGGAATCCACACTCCATACGAGCGGAATGGAACGCGATTCGATCAGGTAACACAAGAATCCCAACTTCTGGTCCAAATCTTCGAGAAAGCGGGACAACTCCCAGAATTGCTCATGCGCATGCAATCCATGGATTTCCAGTGAATCCGATTGCATCCCGTTTCCTGTCTGCACCCAAATCAGTTCATGTCCACAGCGACGGTAAGGTTTCAGTATCTTTCGAATACGTTCTATCATCTCCGGTTTCCATTGCTCGATCAGCACAACCAACGGGGATACAGAACCGGGAGCATGCGAACTCCGCACCTGACGAGCGACCCATGTTGCCAAACTTTCCTCTGAACCCAACACATCCGGGCATTGAACGTAGTCGAACGAACGGTGTTGGAGTGACTGTTGTATCACCCCAGATTGTTCATCGTGCGAACGTACTCTACCTTGTTGTCGGCTCAGACTCGAGCTACTGTGGACTCGATACCCGATGAGAAACTCTCGCGGCAGGTTCAGAAATCTAGCTCCAGCTAATGCACATTTGCACCAAAAATGCCAATCTTCGTAGATGTAAGCATCACCAAGACCAAAGTCCTCATACCCACCAACTTTCTCCCAAAGTTCCTTTCGAAACACTGAGGCAGACATGATTCCGTTATGGGACAGAATCTCACGGTTCTCAAGAACAGGTTTGACTCCCATCAACTGGTTCGACGCCCCCAAACATCGCGCACCCGTTCCCGCAACATCCGCATTGTCCCACAACAGACGAAAGAGGGTTTTTTCAAGGTAGTGCTCATCCAGCACGTCATCAGCATCCAGGCAACACACAAAGGGTGCATTGCTGCGCTCGATACCAAAATTCCGATTACTGCCAACCAGGCTGCGCTCGGAACGGATGAAAACCTGCACACCTTCCTCAGACAGTTGTTCCAAAACCTCACGAGTATGCGCATCGTTCGATCCTCCATCGACAACGATGAGTTCAACCCCCGAAAGCGTTTGGTTCAGAATAGATTCGACCGCATCGAGTAGATATTTACCGTAGTTGTAACATGGAATTATGACGCTAATTAGCGGTACACGCTGCCTGTCGGATGCGGAAAGCGAGCTTCGTTTCCAGATTCCTGAGGCTCTCCAAAACCATGTGTTATGTGAAGAAGAACCGGCACCTCTGCCCACCCAAAATGGGTCAAGATCCAATCGAAATCCATTGCTGACTCCCTGCAACAATGCCCGCCGGCTTGCGAGAATCCGCTTTCCTTCGGGTAACTCAAGGCTGTTTGGATATTCGAGATGGACCACCGCTTCTCCAAAATAGCTCAGCATCGGATACACCTCTTTCAGTATTTCCAGGTGTCCCTCAAGCAGTCGTTGCAGATCCTTCGAATCGATTGCATCATCTTGACGATTGAGCAGATTCGCAATCCGGGCAGCTGAAAAAATGGATGCACTCAAGTCAAGCGGTTCTGCAACATCACCATGCGCTGTCGTCCAGCATGAGCGCACAATCCCATCTTTAGAATTTTGCTGTTTCCCTTGTTGGATTTCATCGAACGACACAGTATTTGCTGCACCAAGTCCAAGGCCTAAATGGAATCCCAGAGTATCCCCCGAATACTCCTGCAGATGCCTCAGAACATGTCGAATCGACCAAGTCCGGGTGAAAACACACGCATCCGACAGCATCAAAACAAATTCTACATCTTGCAAATATTGCCAAAGATCACTCACCAAACAGTGAATGCGTTGCAACTTCGCATTCGGAAAATCCTGCACGACACAAGCAAGCTGGTCATACTCACGGTTGCCTCTGACACGGTGCAGAATCATCAGGTCGCAACAATCTTTTGAAAAATCCTGTCCCAGCGAGCGCTGAAGACTTTGCAAACACAGATCAAGCTGCGCTGGCGTGTTTTCAGCGAAGAGGATAATCCTGAACCTGCATTTGGGCTTCAACAAATCTGCTGGGAACATTTCCATCTAATACGATCAGATCCGATGCCAAGTTGGTGGAATCAGGTCATCAAAACAATACGACTCATCCAAAAACCACCGTTTTGGCGCAACAACCCTGCAATCCCTTCGACCAAAGCTACTCAGCCAGACGGCCCACCACGCAAACGAACTGTTCGGAATGACGTAAGAATTAAACAAAGACATATAGTGAAGGTAATCCCTAAACTTTGGCCCTGCATGCTCATGCCCGATCACTTCGGTTGGATAGGGAAACCGCAGCTCTTCCCTACACCAGTCAACATCATCCGAAAAAACGAATATCTTTGGATTTTTAACTGATTCAGCAAGGAATTCCACTCCCTGTTCCATGTAGTCTGACCCCAGAACACCATGAAAACGACGAGACCGCTCGTTATTCACAAAATCACCACGACGCACATTCACACATATGGAACTCGGGTCTCGAAAGGTTCGAACCAGTTTTGGGTTCAATCGGGACAGATCTCGAACCGAAAATTGCTTCCAAATATGCTCTGCAATGGCAGCAAAATACTTTTCACTTTGCCAATATCCATCCAATAACACATTGCCGTGATTCGGCAATATCTCTGGATCGTAGGTAAACTTTTGTTCCGAAATCCAAGTGAGGTCCCGATGAATATTACCCTCATAGATCGGCCCCGTAATTCCGAAAATATCCAGCGAAAACTCCCGTCGCACATGCAGCTCATCGTGTTCCTTGCTTTCAAGAAAGCTAAGATCAAACTGTAACTCACTTTGGGTTCGATGCGCCAGAGCGCGTCCACAGGCATATTGAAACATTTGGTTTCCCGTTCCACCCTTTAACTGAACAACGATCATCTCAGGCTGGGGTCAGGGGAGTTGCAGCAGAAACCGATATTGCACCACCATCGAATGATACCATGTGGTGGCGCTGACTGAGGTCCGTTGATTTCACCTCAAAGGTCAGTGCTTCAGGAACTCCATAAACATGTACATGCTCGGTATATGTGCCATTCGAAAGCCCAAACAGCACTACATAGTCTCCATTTCTTAATTTTCTTAAATTGGTTTCAAAACGATACACATAATGATTTCCCTCAAGCATGGGTTCGAGTTTCCCATCCACAAAACAAGAATTGACTCCATAGATGAGATTTCCCTTCATGTCGTAAATATCACAACAGATGATGGGAGATTCCTGAGTCTTAAGCACTTCAACGAGCAAATAAATTTCAATCGATTCCCCTCCTCGAAAGAGAGTGTTGTTATCAGGGTGATCGGGACAGTACAGGGCTGCTTTAAGGAACACTGCATCACCATTTCCATCATGCACCATCTCCGAAAGATCAACCCAGTTCATTGAGTCAGGCAATTCCATAGAATCCGTGATCACAGGTGAAGGCGTAGATACAGCGGGAGGAGATTCGGCAACTCCGGCATTTGAACTTCCTGCTTCATCCACTTCCGACTCGTTCTTCAACAATCCGTTTCCCGAACTCTTTCGCACGAATTCACCATAATGCATAAAATTGGAGTATTCCACAGTGATAGTCCGCGGATCACCCCTTCGAATAATTTCACCATCGTGAATCCAAATCACTTCCTTGCAAAAGTTCACAATGCTGGACAAATCGTGCGATACAAAAAGCAACGTAGTATTCCGTTCCTCAATCAACTGCCTCATTCGCCGAATACACTTCATCGTAAAGCGAATATCTCCCACTGCAAGTGCCTCATCGACAATCAGGATATCTGGATCCACTTCAGCCTGCACCGCAAATGCAAGCCGCACCCGCATTCCGCTCGAGTAAGTTTTGATCGGTTGATCGATGAATTCTCCGATGTTAGCAAATTCGCAAATGCGATCAAAACGCTCATCAATCTCAAGTCGGGAAAGTCCGAGAATCGCACCGTTTAGATACACATTTTCGCGACCTGTAAACTCATCGTTGAATCCTGCACCCAGTTCCAAGAGAGCCGCCAGTCTCCCTTTTGTCGACACGTTTCCTTCTGACGGAGTCAATGTTCCCGCAATGAGCTGCAACAAGGTGCTTTTGCCCGAACCATTGCGACCAATAATCCCTATGCTGTCACCTCGATATAACGTGAGATCTACGCCTTTAAGCGCACAAAAGTCATGATAATAGGTCGTCTTGTTAAAAATTCGTCCGATTGGCGCTGATATGCCTTTGCCTCCAACAAGGTCACTCCCACGCCCCAGGAATTTCCGTAATCCCTGCACCAATGGTGCCTTGAGGCGTGCTGAGGGGTCTTTCCAAATTCGATAGGATTTCCCTAATCCAGCGGCAGATACCACAATTTCTTTTTCTGATTCTGACATTCCGTTACTTCGAAAAATTAGGCATCTTCTGCATTCTTTGAAAGAATCGCAACCAGCTCATTCCTACTTGGATTCCTTTTGTCCGCAAGTCCATTCACCGATGATCACTTCACTCGTGGGGGCCAGGCAAGGTTGAATTGGGGATCAAAGTTGGACAGATTGGGATTGTAGAAGGGGTCCGCTTTCAAAAGTTCACCCCAGTGTTGGCGCATGTAGTCCGCTTCGCTATCCATGCGCTTCTGTTGTTCAGGAGTGATTTCATAACCACGCGAAACCGATTCGTGATGAATCAGCTTGGCATAAGGGGTCCAGACCGTTGCAAGTCCCAACTCGCGCCGAGCACGCAGACAGTAGTCCACATCGTTGTAGGCTACCGCAAGTTCATTTGCATTCATGCCTCCCAATTGCTGCCACACCTCCCGACGCGTCGCAAGGCAGGCCCCCGTTACAGCAGAGTAGTTCTGATTGAGGTGCGCGCGCCCCATGTGCCCGATGTTCCACTCGAGCTGAAATTTGAAGGCCTCCACCGCAATGCCACACACCCCGAGCAGGATGCCGGCATGCTGCACGCGATGGTCCGGGTAGAGCAACCAGCCGCCCACTGCACCGACCTCAGGGCGCATCGCTTGTGAGCAGAGTTCTTCCAGCCAGGTATCGTCTAGAATCTCCACGTCGTTGTTGAGCAATACCAGGACGTCGCCTGTGGCCTCAGTCGCCGCCAGATTGTTAATCGCAGAGAAGTTGAAGGGCTGATCATAGCGCAACACCCGCACCCGATCCTCCGATGCAAGCGACGCAAACCACTCCAGCGCATCGGCTTCATCCGACTGGTTATCCACCAACAGGATTTCGAACTCAGGGGCCTGGGTGTGCCGCAACAGACTCTCAATACAGCGACGCGTCACCTCCGCCTGATTGCGGGTCGGGATCAGGATCGATGCTTTGGTTGCCTTTGGCAGTTCATACTTCACCCGGTATGCACCCGGCCACATGCCCTCCATCACTTCGCCGTGCACGCCGCGTTCCTCAAGGTAGGCCTCGATCGCGCGCTTGCCGGCAGTCACTGCATAGGGTTTGCTGTCAATCGTCTTTGAGGTCGAGGTATCCAGATAGCGCCAGTGATAGAGTATGCGTGGGATGTGCACGATGCGATCTGGCGATGTCTTCAGCAGAAAGCGAAGTGCCATATCCCAGTCCTGCGAACCATAGAGATCCTCGCGAAAACCTTCGATCTCGCGCAGGATGCGGGTCCGGTAAACTCCGAGGTGCGAGATGCAGTTGTGCGACAGAAACAAATCCGGGTTCCAGTCCGATTTGAAATAGGGATCAAAGCGCTTGCCCTCCGCATCCACTTTATCCTCATCACTGTAGAGCAGATCTGCTTCCGGGCACGCGTTCAGGGTGCAAACCACGTGATACAGGGCATGTGGTGGCAACAGGTCATCATGATCCAGCAGCGCGCAAAACTCCCCTTCCGCAACTTCCAGTGCCGAGTTGGTCGCCGCAGAGATGTGGCCGTTTTTCTCACGAAAAACCACACGAACCCGTTCATCCTGCGAGGCATAGCCTTCCAGTATCTCCCGCACGTGCGCCGAGGGTGAATGATCGTCTGCAATGCACAGCTGCCAGTTTTCATAGCTCTGGGCGAGCACACTTTCGATCACTTCCCGCAACCATCGCTCCGGGGTATCGTAAACTGGAAGCAGTATCGAAATCAGGGGTTGAGCTTCAAACTGCGCAGCTTCATCCCGCTGTTTATTCAAGTCCTGTTCGCTCAGCGTATCAAAACAGCGGATCCACGACTGGTAATCTTCGTCAAGCTGTCGCTTCGGTGTGGTTTCAAACCCAAGGTTGACCACGATGCGCTTGAACAGCATCGCCTGAGATCCGTCCGCAAATCGCGCGAAAATCTCAATGAAATTTTCACCCGGACCGGTTGAAACTTCAGCCAGAAATCCGCAGCGCTGCTCAACCTCGATTTCACCTTCAAAGTGCTGAACGATGTCATCCCTCACCCCTCCCAGTGCCACCGGAACTTCCATCTCACCAACTTCCGCCCACATCTTGACGGGTGCCCGGCCCTCCCGGTCAATACACCAGCCGGCAAAATTCACCTTCTGCCCGATTGCGGGAGAAACAAAGGAGCGCGGTGCCTCCAGCGCCGCGTGGAAGCCCACCGCAATGCTTTCATCCTTGGTGAAGCTGCGTTCAAATGCCTGGGCAACGGGTGCCGGGGGTAATGTCTCCACCACTTCGTAGCTGGGTTCCTGAACCTCATCCGGAAGTGGTGGAAGCGAACTCAGGTCCACAGGAGCGCCCATTTCCTTGCCCGAAAAGCTCTTTCCGATTTTCCAGCCCCGCGTCTGCTTCAGTGATTCCAGATGTGCTGCCCGCAAACGAATCTCCTGCTCAAGGCGCTCGATGATTCCGGATTGTCGCGCAATCACCTGCTCAAAATACGCTATCCTTCGGTCGGCGTTTTCCCGATGTCGCAATTGCAGCTGCACTTCTTTGAGCCGATGATCGCGAATTGCTTCCAACTGCGCCTGTCCGTGCTGCAGTGCCTCGATCTCCTGCCAAAGGAAGGCGATGTCCTGATCTCTCAGAGCGACCTCCCGCTTGAGTTTCTCGACCGCTTCACTATCCGTCTCGTGTGTCGAGACGAGGCGCTTCAGCGCATCTTCATACTTCTCCGCCTGTTGCCGGTGCAGCTCCAGTTTTTTGAGCAACGCTTTCGCGTGTGCCTTCCAGTCGGTAACCGGTTCACCCGATTCGTCCGGCAATGGGATCTGATCTGCCGAAGATTTTGATTTCATGCTGTCTCGTCCTCGTCAAGTGGCTCTGCCTTCGCTTCCCTGACGCGATAGGTCTTTTTGTTCTGCGCCTCATAATAGGTGCGCGTGATGATTTCTGCCAGCAATCCCATCAGGATGGAGTATACACCCATGAGCGCAAAAAACAGACAGAACAGTGGAAGTGGCGTACGGGAGAAGTTCCGGATCTCAAAGAGCTTCAGCGCGATGGCAATCAATGCGAACAGTCCGCTTGCCGAAAAGCAACCAAGGCCAAATCCACCAAAAACATACATGGGTTTCTGCGAATATCCGTGCAGAAATTTCACGACAATCAGGTCGAGAATGACCTTAAACACCCGCTCCATTCCGTATTTCGAAACACCTTTGGTCCGGGGAAAATGGTTCACGGGCACTTCCGTAATGCGCCCACCCTGCCAGGCGGCATAAATCGGAATGAAGCGATGCATCTCCCCATACAGGCGCACCTCCGACATCACAGACTTGCGGTAGGCTTTGAGTGAACAACCGTAATCGTGCAGCTTCACTCCGGAAATCTTGGAGATGAGCGCATTGGCCACCCGGCTCAGAAAAACGCGCCGAAAGCGTTTATCCTGACGCTTCTTGCGCCAGCCAGAAACCACGTCATAGCCTTCATCCAGTTTTTTCAGAAGCATCGGAATATCCGCCGGATCATTCTGCAGATCGGCGTCGAGTGGAACCACGACCTGCCCTTTGGCATAGTCAAACCCCGCCTGCATCGCTGCAGTCTGGCCGAAATTCCGCCGAAACTGCACCGCGACGTAGCGCTGGTCTTCAGCTGCTTTTTCGTCAATCAACCGACCGCTCTCGTCCTTGCTTCCGTCATTCACCAGAACGACTTCCCACTCGTGGGTCCCCAACGTCATCAACTCATCGAGTTTGCTGAAGAGTTCGGGCAAGTTCGCTTCCTCATTATACACGGGTACAATGATGGATACACAATCAACAGGTTCGCTCATGAATGGGTGAAGGGATAAAATCAGGAGTTGAAATACCAGACAATCAAGCGGTAGATCGCCGAGAGAAGAAGGGCAGCAAGCAACGAAAATGCAAAGCCCTTGACAATCAACCAGGTGCGTGAGGGTGGTTCTGGGGCTTCAGGAATCTTCGTTAGGATCAGGTAGGGATCGTTAAAACCCGGATCCACTTCAAAATACAACCGGGATGGGTCAATGCGAAAGGTCTTGATATGGTTCTGGGGTACAAGGGTTTCAAACACAACATCGCGAACGTATTCTCCGCCGTAGAACGAAACCTGGATCCGATTCACAGTGGTCTGCACTCCTTCCTCATGATAGACCGGATCCCACCGAAGACGCACCATCGACGGTTGCGGCAGTTCAAACACCAAATCTGTGTCGACTCCGCTCTCAAGCAGTTCACCGGGAATGCGCTTCTCCGCTGAAAAACCAAGTCCGTCGTCATAGAACAATTCGGTCACTCCGGTCTGACTCGAATTCAAGCGGATCTCCAGGGTATGTCGCCCCAATGGAGTGTCCATCGCCGTTTTTAATCCGATCGCCAGACACACGATCAGGATTGAGAGATAAATCCCATATTTTTTGATAAACATCGCGATCAAGTGTGCAAAATGCCATCTAAGAGAGCTTCGGGACTGCCTGCAATGCCAATTCTGGGCCACACGTTCAAATTCGATTGCACACCCTGCGGTTGCAGGGGATTTCGAAACAAGCCTAGACAAGTCCTAAAAGATCTTACCCGGGATGTAGGCTTGCAGTTCTTCACTGCCCGCCAGCGAAAAATCCTCCTTGAAGCGGGTCAACAGCCTATTGTAGGCGGGATCATTCATCAGCAATGTCGACCAGTGTTTCCACATGTAGTTCACTTCCTTCTGATAGCGGTTGAATTTTTCGGGCGTATTTTCCGGTCCGCGAGTTGCAGACTCATGATGATAAAGCACCGCATACGGAGTGTAAACGTTGCGATAGCCTGCCTCGCGAATCTTGATGCAGAGGTCAACGTCATTGTTCGTGATCGCCAGCTGCACATCATCAAATCCACCGACTTCCCGAAAGACTTCCGCCCGCACGACAAGACAGGCAGCCGTAACGGCCGAATAGTTCTGGATCACGTGTGCACGCAGCGGCCCTTCACCAGGTTCATTGGGAAACAGGCGAAATGCGTGGGCTGCCACATGGCCCACTCCGATCAATACACCCGCATGCTGCAGCGAACCGTCCGGGTAGAGCAGTTTTGCTCCTACAGCACCCACATCTGGTCGGCACGCGTGACTCACCATCTCTTCCAGCCAGTCCCCTTCGATCACTTCAAGATCGTTGTTGAGAAATGCATACAGCTCTCCGCTCGCTTCCATCGTTCCCCGATTGTTGATCTGAGAGTAGTTGAAACGCCCCGGACACGGCACGATGCGACAGCCCCGTTCCCGCAAGTATGCGAAGTAGGCATGGGTTTCCTCCAACTCCGAGTCGTTGTCGAGAATCAGAATCTCATAGTTCGCATAGCTCGTCTTCTCCAGAATGCTGTCCACCATGGTCCTCAGCACTGACACACCATCACGCGTCGGGATCAGCAACGATACTTTGGGTGCCGGAGTCGGAAGCATGTAGCGTGTCCTCCATCCGCCCACGCCCGGAGCAAGACTCACCTCCACCGCATTTCCCAGTGCTTCATGATGCTCACGCAACAGCACACTGCCGAGTTCGGAAGCTTCCATGCTCGTGTGTGGATCATATTTGTTCAGCAGGTGAAAATAAATCCCGCAAAGGCGCCCGACCTGCTCGCGTTTGCAGGTTCTTGAAAACCGTAACTGCAGTGCCCACTTGTCGTGAATCCTGGTCTGTTCGCCCAGGCCTCCAGCCTCCAGAAACGCCTTCGTCTGCATGAGAAAGCGTGTTCCAATGTAGGGATAGCTGTGCAGGAGATCACGATTCCACTCGGGCAATACATGACTGTCGCCCAGAGAACCGTCTTCCAACTGATGGTCAAAATCCGTGTAGAACAACGCAGTCTCGGGGTGGCGGCTCAGAAATCGAAAAAAGTCCCGGGGCAGATCCGGATCGATGCAGTCGCCCTCCTGCAACAGTCCCACCCACGCGTCTGCGTCGGCCCTTCCCAGACGGATCTTGAGTTCACTTCGGCGCATCACCTGCACCGTGGGAATCGAAGCCAGCCCAGTGCGGAGCACCGGGAGAAGTGTATCCCGGTCGTCCACAATGCAGATTTCTGTCGGTCCTGCTGCTGCACGATGAATGCTGTGCAAGGTTTGCAGGATGGCATCGAGCGCGCCGTCGTGCAACTCCACGACCCACAGCATAGGCACTGGGAACACCAGTTCGTCCTTGGCATAGTCATTGGCCGAGCGAAGCGCAGGTTCGTGCTCCACTCGCCAACGGTCATAGTCGCTGAGGGGTGCTTGTGCTCCCGGCTGCTCCTCCACGGATTCCGGAGAGTCGGTCACGCGGTCCTGCTGTATCACCGTACGCCTGCCCAGTGAAAGGGTTCGCCCGTCGGCATGTTCCAGATGAAATGAAATGCGCTTGAGTCCCTTACCAATCTTCAGTTCGGTGCGAAAAAAATGAATCCCTGATGACGGGATCTCATCCCCGTGTTCACGCATCCAACGCTGCGGTCGCAGGGCGGGGATGGCAGACAATGTCCAATGCACACGTCGTTTTCCCAAGGTCGCCACCAACGAAAACCCATCAGTCCGGAGATCCGCATTGCACCAGCCTGCGATTTCCAGCCAGCCCCGGTTTGCCACGAGCGTTGTCAGTCTGGGAAGAAAAAGGGCCGCCACAGGGTTGGCTTTCGCATGGGGTGACTTCATGTGATCAGATCAATCGTATCAGGATAGTGGAACCGGATCTGCAACGCGCCAAAGAATTCGTCGTATCCGAAGCGCACCATCTCAAGAAAACATCGACTCAATGTTCAAGCGCAATTCACGAACGCTGCAGATTTCGGATCTGCTCCTCCGTCAAATCCTCCGTACAGAGGCGATTGTAGAGTAACAATCCCGCAGTCGCGCTCAGAAATACCACCAGTGGCAACACCCACCTCACAGGCAGGGTAAGGCGTTGGCGATGCGCCAATTCCACAACCGGAGAAACCACGTATGGGTCAGCACCTCCCGAGCGGATTACGATCAACTCCGCTTCTGCCCGCTCGATCTGTGCATCGCCCCGCGCGGTCCAGCCCTCCCAGCTCAGTTGAAATTCCTTGCCGTCCGCATACACCAGGCGCAGGTTTCGCAGTTCGACGGTGCCCTGCCCTTCCAAGGGATCGATGCGCACCACACGGATGGGGTCGTTCACTCCCGTGAGCGCAATGCGCACCGTTTCATCTGCGGCTCCACCCTGCGGTGGGTGAGCCATAAACTGCTGATAACGCTGCGAGTCACCGGTTCGCAGGTAGGCATAAGGGCGCGAACTCAGTTCACCCATGCGCTCAAATTGCAGTTCCGGTGCAAAGCGCTGCTCCCGATCATTAAAAAGTGCACTGTCCGCAAACAGCCAATAAGCATAGAGGGCCAATAACAATCCCGCGATCACACAACTGGTCGGGTTTACCAACTGCCAGCGGAGGCTGATTCGGTCCACCCAACGGGTATAGGCCTGGCGCAGACGGCGCAGTCCGTCAATGGCACCTGTGCAAGCCATCCAGAGCTTCACAAGCGATGCCACAATGGCATTGCGCAACAACCAACCCACCAGCAGTCCGGTCAGCGCCATTCCCAGGTGTTGTCCCCATTGTTTTCCAAGAATTTTCGCGTCGGAAAGAGTCCCAAAATCACCTTCCAGGTGAAAATGCGGATCCATGTTTCCCTGCGCGGGATACACCGCTAATTCACGTTTGGCTGCGTTCCACTGCCAGCGCACACTATTGGCGATGCGATACTCCGGAAGCAACAGCGAGCGGCCTCGCCAATTTCCTGGTTGGTGATAATCCAGCGCGTGCAGGACCACATAACCGTCATGATCCATCGGATCCAGTCGCAGGTTTACAATGGATGCAAACCCGCTCAGGTCAAAACGAAGCGGAACGATCTGTTCCGCCTTTTCAAGAGTCTTGCGAATGGAACGCTGCTCTGAGAACCCATTGCCTTCATCCACAAAGAGCTGCACCACCCCCGGTCTTTCAGCCCACAGCTTCACTTCGAGCACATGGGAGGTCGCACTACGCTGCCAAATCCCCCACGACAGCACCAGCATGAGCAGACACGGGAGCCACAAAGCCACCCATGCATCTTCCAGGCGTATACGTGTCAGTTTTTTCCTGCGTTCAATGCTCATGAATCTTGAGCCAGCACAACCGCGCATTCGTGCCTTGGCAATTCCTTTTCATGCCCCCTCGCTGCTCCGCATCTCCACCGAAATTCTTTGATGCCAGAGTTCAAAAGAGTTGACGCAGGGCATCGTCACAACCTAGCTTCCAGTTGTTGTACCTGAGGACAACTGGCGCTAATCAAGAAGGTGGAAAACCACCGGGGAGTCTCAAGCGGATTTGTCGCGTGCCTGGGCAAATCACACCATTCACGAATACTGGAGTCATCCATCATGAGCACTTCGCCACTCAACGCATACCTGCAGCGCACTTCTGCAGAACACATCGAACCCGCCTTCGTCGCCTACCTGGCCAACCTTACCATGGTTTCGCGCGTGGCACCCGAAATCTCACGCGCCATCGTCAAGGAGCTGAACGACCAGCGCTCCAATCTGAAGCTGATCGCCAGCGAGAACTACTGCTCGCTGTCAACGCAGCTCGCCATGGGCAACCTGCTCACCGACAAATATGCCGAGGGCTTTCCCGGTGCACGGTTTTACGAAGGTTGCGACAACGTCGATGACGTCGAGGCTCTCGCCTGTGCCGAAGCCTGCAAACTTTTTGGCGCCGAACACGCCTATGTGCAGCCGCACTCCGGTGCCGACGCCAATATGGTCGCCTTCTGGGGCATCTTGCAGGCCAAGGTTCAAGTGCCCGCAATGGAAGAGATGGGAGTCAAGGATCCCGGCCAACTCAGCCATGAGGACTGGAGCCGCATTCGCACGAAACTGGGTAACCAGCGCCTGCTCGGACTCAATCTCGCCGCTGGTGGTCACCTCACCCACGGCTTCCGACAGAATGTCTCGGGCAAGATGTTCGACGCCTACGCCTATGGCGTGAGCGAAAAAGACGGGCTGCTCGACTACGATGCGATTGCAGAACAGGCACGCGAGGTCAAGCCACTCATCCTGCTCGCTGGCTACAGCGCGTATCCGCGCCGGGTAAATTTCAAACGCATGCGCGAAATCGCAGACGAGGTCGGTGCAGTGCTCATGGTAGACATGGCACACTTTGCCGGACTCGTCGCTGGAGGAGTCTTTCAGGGTGACTTTCACCCGCTGCCGCACGCACATGTAGTGACATCCACCACCCACAAAACCCTGCGCGGTCCACGCGGAGGTATCGTGCTATCCACAAAGGAACTTGGCACCTACATGGACAAGGGGTGCCCCTTCGTGCTCGGAGGACCGCTGCCCCACGTCATGGCCGCCAAGGCCGTGGCCTTCCGCGAGGCGAATCAGCCTGCCTTCAAACAATATGCAAAGCGCATTGTCGAAAACGCCCAGGCCTTTGCCCAGGCTTGCAATGACGAGGGTATGACCGTTGTCTCCGGTGGCACGGACAATCACCTGCTGCTCATCGATGTCACCCCAATGGGACTCACCGGTCGCCAGGCTGCAGCAGCATTGGTGCAGTGCGGAATCACACTCAACAAAAACGCGATTCCGTTCGATCCGCTTTCCCCGATGATCACCAGTGGTTTGCGCATCGGCACGCCCGCCGTAACCACTCTGGGCATGGGCGTATCCGAAATGAAGGAAATCGCCTCCATCATTCGCTTTGTGCTCAGTCACACTGAGGCCGACACAGTGAAGTCGGGCAAAAACGCTGGCAGTCCAAGCAAGATCGCTCACGTCATCAACTCGGCCACGGTTACCGAAGCGCGTCATCGCGTCAAGGCACTGCTCAATCACTTCCCACTGTATCCCGAGCTGGATCTACCCTTCCTGCAGCAGCATTTCGGGTGACCGAAGTCATTGGAGGCCCGTGTTGATCACGGGCCGTACTTTTTCGTATCTGCGAACAGGGAATAGCACACGGGGATAAAGAGGTGCGTCAATTCCGATTCAACACGGGTATTTCAAGCGATGCCACACCACTGAGAACGGTATTTTGGGTCGCCTCAACATCCTCGACACTGGCGGCACTAAACAGTCCCTGATCACGCTCATCAGACTCGCCCGCCTGCTCCGCGATCTCGCGCAATGCCTCCATCTGCATCTGCATTGCTTTTGCCGCCACCTTGATATCCTGCGGTGACGGGTCCGCCGGAGCCATGGCTGCGCGCTGGATCTGTTTTGCCTTTTCCAAGGTGCGTTCCGGGGTGCTGCCCGGTGATGTATCGATGTTCACGTGGCCACCAATCGCATAGGCTTTGCCATCAGGTCCGGTCTGAAACTGATACTGTGCCCCTCCCGTCGCCAGCGACCCGGCAGCCGCAAGATGCGCTTGCTCGTGCTGACGTACTTCCCGGTCCCGTTGCTGCAACTCCTGCACTTCCTGCTGTTCCTCCTCCGTCAACTCGTATGACGAGGAGGATTCGCCTGCTGCGTCAGGTTCCAGTGTCGCCTCTGCATTGGGAGCACGTCCTTCAGTTCTACGCTCGCGGGAATCGATTTCCTCTTCCTGCACGCGTTTAACTGGTTCCCGTTGAAGCGTGGCAAGATAACCCCGCACATCAGCTGTTGAACTCAGTGCAACTGCGGTGGATTGAGAAGCTGAGGCACTTTCCACACTCGTTTCAACCTGCAGTCCGGCCATGCTCTGGCTCTCAGCTCTCCCGCTTTCTGTCGTTGTGTCAGTACGCAACATCGCATTCGCGGTATCTGGATTACCGCGAGAATATGTGATGGTTGCTGCGTTGAATGCTGCAATCTCCATAATGCGCGCTGACAGATCTGAACATCGGCACTGCAGACCCAAACTTTAGAAGCATGGCGCAACAGAGCCTGCCAAGGCAGAACTCGACAGGAGTTGGGGCAGGCTATCGAGACGAAGGACTAACCCCGTGGGCGTGAGGTGACTAAACAGTCACAAACCCAGGCGATCCAGCATGTCCCCAAGTCCTCCACCAAAATCCTGCTTGGGTCGACCTCCTCCACGATTTCCACCGTTGCGCGGACCCCTACCCTGATGATGGCCTGACTTTCCGTGCGCATGCCCCGGTTTTCCAGATGAGCGCGCACCCTCGCCAGTGCCACGTTTTCCGGCCGTATCCGGCTGGCTCTTCATGGACAGGCCAATGCGGTTTCGCGGCAAGTCCACCTCGGTCACCGTCACCTGAACCTTCTGCCCGACCTTCACAACCTCCGCCGGATTCGAAACAAAGGAATCCGAAAGCTGACTGACATGCACCAGACCATCCTGATGCACTCCAATGTCCACAAAGGCACCAAAGGCAGTCACGTTGGTCACAATGCCCGGTAATCGCATGCCTTCCTTGAGGTCATGGATTGTTTCCACTCCATCCTTAAACTGGAAGGCTTCAAACTTCTCACGCGGATCCCGTCCGGGTTTGGCTAGCTCCTCCAGAATGTCCTTGAGCGTGGGCAACCCCACTTCATCGGTGACATAGTTCTCCATGCGAATCTTTTGGCGTTCCGCTTCGCTGGCCATGAGATCCTGAATGCTCACTCCAACATCCGCCGCCATACGCTCCACCAGCTCGTAGCGTTCCGGGTGCACCGCACTCGCATCCAGCGGGTGCTCTGCTCCCCGAATGCGCAGAAATCCAGCCGACTGCTCAAAAGCCTTGGGACCAAGACCGGGAACCTTGAGCAGCTGTTTTCGCGAACGAAAGACTCCATTGCTCTCCCGAAATTTTACGATCTCTCCCGCCAATCGCGCATTGAGTCCTGACACATAGGAAAGCAACTGCTTACTCGCTGTGTTAATTTCAACTCCCACACTGTTCACACAGCTGAGCACCACATCCTCAAGCGTTTCCTTCAAATACTTCTGATCAACGTCATGCTGGTACTGGCCCACCCCAATGGATTTGGGATCAAGTTTCACGAGCTCTGCAAGCGGGTCCATTAGACGACGCCCGATCGACACGGCACCTCGAACGGTCAGATCCTTGTCAGGAAACTCCTCACGAGCGACCTCTGAAGCGGAGTAGATGGATGCCCCACTCTCATTCACCATGATGACCAACACGTCCTTGGGCAATTCCAGAGACTTGACGAAGGCTTCCGTCTCACGGCTGCCGGTTCCGTTGCCAATCGCAATTGCTTTTGACTCAAAGCGCTGAACCAGTGCGCTGACAACCTTGCGGGCTTCCTCCCTTCGGAAGTCGCCGGTGCTGGGATAAATCACAGTGTCAAAGAGCAGTTTTCCCTGTGCATC
>JBEGIR010000003.1 GCA_040224245.1 Puniceicoccaceae bacterium
TGTGAAAAACCCCCGGAATGGAATGTTCCGGGGGTTTTGTCTGAAACGGGTAATCTGCTGAAATGAACTAGGATTGTGCAAGCCGTTCTCCGAGCAGCCAGAGGAAATCGGAGAGTCGATTCAGATAAGGCAGCATGCTGCGGACCTGCTCACATTCTTCAACCTGCAGCAATCGCAAGACTTCGCGTTCGGCGCGTCGCGCCACGGTTCGCGCAAGGTGCACATAGCCGGAAGGCGGATTGGCACCGGGCAGCACAAATCCGTTCATTTTAACGATCTTTTCCAGTTTTGCGATTTCGGCATCGAGCCAATCGAGAAACGCCGGATTGAACTGTGCCTTGTTGCGTGACGCATGGTCTTCAGCAGTGGTCGCCAGATCCGCCCCAACGCTGAGCAGCTGGGATTGTACGGTATGGAGCAGTTCGCCATATCCCGTAGTCTTGGGTTCTTCACGAAGCAATGCCTTGGCAAAGCCAAGTGCGCTTCCCAGTTCATCCACGGTTCCGTAGGCTTCTACACGTGCATCGGTTTTGGAAACAGGACGGCCGTATCGAAGCGATGTGTGCCCCCCATCCCCCTTTTTGGTGACAATGGTCATGGGATCAGTCTGAACGGAGTTCAGGCTTCTTCAACCGAAACTTTGTATTGAGTGCCACCCACGGAAAGCACCATGTCGGATCGACCCGTGAATGACGGAATGGATGGTGCAGGTGATGACGCATCAACTGGAGCGGCAGGGCTAGTGGGTGTCGTGTTTCGCGACTTGTAGTAGGATTCAACCTGAGCAGGGAACATTGCCCAGATGACGCAGTGTTCGTCATCGCAGGGATATCCCTTTTCTTTCAGTTCGGCACGGAGATCCTCCATCCCCTTGCGTTTCACTGCTGTGGATTCGACTGGGCGACAGGTGATGGGTTCGAGGCCCGACTGCTTGGAGGCGATGGCCTGCACTTCGGGGTCGATCGGTGCAGGAGTGCGTCCGTAATACCCCAAGGCAATGTCCTGTGCCTGGGGAGAGAGGTTCTTCCACCTTCCGAATTTCACGTTCAGGAACGCCTGGTTCCCCGCAATTTGAGAGGTGGGGGTGACCAGCGGCATCCATCCCAACGCCTTACGCACAATGGGCACTTCATTGAAGACCTCATCAAATTTGTCTTCCATGTTTTGCTCCTTCAGCTGAGAGCGGAAATTCGACAGCATGCCACCCGGCACCTGATAGAGCAGGGCATCACTATCAACGATTTCGTTTTGATGAGAGGTAAATTTGGACAGGTCGTCGTAAACTTTTGTCAGGTGAGCGCGCACCTTGCTCAAAGCCTCAATCTGGGAATCGCTGATTTTTGGACAGCGCGGATGTCCCTTGAGGATATTGATCATGCGCAAGGCATCGGGCTGACCTGTTCCATTGGCAAAGGGAATCACTGAGAGATCGATGGCGTCAACGCCCGCTTCGACTGCTGCATAGTAGGTGGTTGCACCAAGCCCTGCCGTTTCGTGAGTATGAATCCAGACCGGCACCTTTACATTCTGCTTCAGCCCCTTGACGATGGCATAGGCTTCCATCGGCGGAATCAGGCCTGCCATATCCTTGATGACGATGGTGCTCGCCCCCATTTCCTCGAGTTCGCAGCCGAGCTTGATGAAGCCCTCGACATTGTGAACGGGACTGGTGGTGTAACAGATGACACCGTGTGCCTCCTTGCCCGCTTTATTGGCTGCAGCGATGGCACATTGCATGTTACGTGGGTCATTGAGCGCATCAAAAATGCGAAAAATATCCATGCCGTGTTTGGCGGACATCTGGATGAACGCTTCGACCACGTCGTCGGGTTGGTGTGCGTAGGCAACAATGTTCTGCCCACGCAGCAGCATCATGTGCTTGGTGTTGGGACAGGCCTTTTTGAGTGCATCCAGACGGTCAAAGGGCCATTCATTCAGAAATCGCAAACCCGCATCGATAGTGGCACCTCCCCAGGTTTCCAAGGAAGCAAAGCCCCAGTTATCGAGCATTTCACAGACGGGAAGCATGTGCTCAGTCGCCATGCGGGTGGCAGCCAGAGACTGGTGACCATCACGCAGAACGTTATTGTTGAAAAGGACGGGAACGCTTGCACTCATATCGGGTTATTGCAGTGATTTGAATAAGAAAGGCTACTAATATTAATCAACAAAATTAGAACCATTGTTGTTGTAACCCTTGTGCACCGCAAAACGCAACCCTTTTTCATAAGGGTTACTTGGCGTTGTCAGTAAGCGTGCTGTTAGCCACGAGCGTTCCAGGCTAATCATGCCTTCCTGGTTTTCAACTGAGTCGAGTGAGCGCAGGATGCGGAATCGCCTGGAGTCAGGCAAGTTCGCGAATTTTTCCTCCCCTGGCGATCAGGTCATAGCCAAATCCATCCTCGATCTCGACCTCTGCGAACTGCCCGACAGGCAGTGATTCATCGACAAAAACAACGCCATCGATTTCGGGTGCATCGCGATAGGAACGGGCGACTCCAGGACTGTCCACGAGCACCTTGAGGCGCTTCCCGATCTGGTCATCATGGTAGTCCGCGCTGATCGGTTCCTGCCGTTGCATGGCGACATTCCAACGCTTCTTCTTGCGCATGTGATGGATGTGTTGATCCAGCTTGTAGGCGCGAGTTCCCTCCTCCCGGGAGTATTGAAATACCCCCATGCGTTCAAAGCGAAATTCTTCGATGAACTCGAGCAGTTCTTCGAAGTCAGCGTCAGTCTCCCCCGGAAATCCGACAATGAACGTCGTGCGGATTGCAAGTTCCGGAATGCCCCGACGCATGCGGCGAAGGAGATCCCGGATGTAGTCTCCGCTGGTTTCCCGTTTCATCCGCGTGAGCATGTTGTCCGAGATGTGTTGAAGCGGGATGTCGACGTAATTGACGACTTTGTCGCACTTGGCGATGGTTTCGATCAATTCATCGCTCCAGTGGGCCGGGTGAGTGTAGAGCAGGCGAATCCAGAAATCCCCTTCGATCTGGTTGAGTTCCTGCAGCAGCATTGCCAGGGATTCCCCTTTGCTCGAATCCACTGGAGAGCGCGGATTGGGGCGTGCCTCCTGCCACCGGTCCATTCCAAAGTAAGTCGTATCCTGTGAGATCAGATTGAGTTCCTTCACGCCTTGACGCACGAGGATGCGGGCTTCCTTGACGACCGATTCGATGGTTCGACTCCGGTGTTGGCCCCGGATTTTGGGGATGATGCAGAAACTGCAAGGATGGTTACAGCCCTCTGCGATTTTGATGTAGGCCGTGTGGTGCGGGGTAAGGCGCAGGCGCGGAGTATCCCAATCGGGGATGTAGCGCGGCTTGCGTGTGACAAAATCACGTTCGGCGAGCAGGGCTGGACCCAGCGCGCGCGACAGGATCTCGGGGATTTGCTCCAGCTGATCAAGCCCTACGAAAGCGTCGATCTCGGGCATGAGTTTGGGCAACTCCTCCTTGAAGCGCTGGGAGAGGCAACCCGCTACGATCAGCTTCTGACGGTGGTTTCGTCGCTGGCGACTGCGATCCTGTACCGCTCCAAAAATGGTATCGATGCTTTCCTTCTTCGCATTGTCGATGAAGGAACACGTGTTGATGATCAACGCATCCGCCTGCTCAGGCGTATCAATCAAAGTCATTCCGGCCTTGCTCAAGTGCCCCATCATGATCTCGGAATCGATGAGGTTCTTGGCACAACCGAGGGAAATCATACCTACCGTCGGCATAGTTTTGTACTGGGTGATGTTCGAAAGTGGAATCGGCGATGGTTCGGGCGTGCATGACGCCACTGCATTGCATGGGAAGAAGCTCTTGCGAGACAGCTGACGTCAGGCGGGAACTCCGGCGGGTGCGGTGTCACTTCCCAGTTCATCATCCGGGTCTTTTGCACCCTTCTTCTCCTTTTTCGCGTCTGCTTCGTCCGCATCCGTTTCAAGATTTGGAACAGGAGTGTGCAATACTGCCGAGCGAATCTCGCCGTATTCGAGGATTTCCTGAACGTGCTTTCCTTCGAGTGTTTCGTGCTCAAGCAGCGCATCGGCAAGTTTGATGACCGATTCCTTGTGTGCTTCAATCAGCTCGTGTGCCCGTTCAAACTGTCCCTGATTGATCTTGTGAATGGCTTCGTCGATCTTTCGCGCCGTCTCTTCCGAATAATTCTGCGTGCGGTTGATTTCGCGTCCCAAAAAGATCTGATCCTGGTTTTCACCAAAGACGACGGGACCCAAATCGCTCATGCCCCAGTCGCAGACCATGTGACGCGCGTATTTGGTCGCCTGCTTCAGATCCATGGAAGCTCCGGTGCTGTAGTCTCCGGTGATCAGTTCTTCGGCAATGCGCCCTCCCATGATCACACAGATATGATCGAGGATCTCGGAGCGGGTTTCCCCAAGGATGTCTTTCACCGGAGTGTACATGGTGAGACCCAGTGCACGACCGCGTGGGAGGATGGTGACCTTGTGCAGCGTGACCTTGCGCGGCTTGAGCAGCACCTGCAGGATGGCGTGCCCCGCTTCGTGATAGGCCGTCATGCGCTTGTCTTCATCATCCATCAGCTGTCGGCGTTCACGGCCAAAGCGAATCTTGTCATGCGCGTCTTCAATTTCCCGCATGGTGACCTCAGGATTTCCATAGCGGGCGGCGAGCAATGCGGCTTCGTTGAGAAGATTGGCGAGATCTGCACCCGCAAATCCGACGGTGGATCGCGCAACACGGTGCAAATCCACATCTTTGGAAATTTTGATCTTTTTGGCGTGAACTTTGAGGATCGCTTCACGTCCGGACAGATCGGGAACGCCGATGGTCACCTGACGGTCAAAGCGCCCCGGTCGCAACAAGGCCTGGTCGAGCACATCCGGGCGGTTGGTGGCAGCGATGATGATGACGCCCTCATGACCATCAAATCCATCCATTTCCACCAACAGCGAGTTGAGGGTCTGCTCGCGCTCATCGTTGCCTCCGCCGAGTCCAGCACCGCGCTGGCGCCCAACGGCGTCAATTTCGTCGATAAAGATGAGACATGGGGCGTTCTTTCGACCCTGCTCAAACATGTCGCGAACGCGGGCGGCTCCCACTCCGACAAACATTTCCACAAAGTCCGAACCCGAGATCGAGAAAAAAGGCACGTCGGCTTCACCCGCAACGGCGCGGGCGAGCAGCGTTTTACCCGTTCCCGGAGGTCCAACCATCAGGATGCCCTTGGGGATCTTGCCTCCGATCTTCTGAAATTTTTTGGGATCCTTGAGGAAATCCACAATTTCGCTGACCTCTTCCTTGGCCTCTTCGCAGCCAGCCACATCGCGAAAGGTCACGCGGTCCTTGTCCCGCGTCAGCATTTTCGCCTTGGATTTTCCAAAGGTCATGGCGCCCCGACCGGCGTTGCGAAGCTGTCGGACAAAGATGAAATAGAGAATGCCCACGATCAGCAGAATCGGGAGCAGGCTGCCCACGAGATCGGTGACCCAGTTGTTGGCGCGCTTCTCGACGAGTTTGTCGCGAAGGACTTCAAAATCTTCGGGGGTAACGCGGCCTTCTGCTACAAAGCGATTTGCGCTGCCCGATTCCACTGCGGCATCCACAGAAGGACGCAGGGTGCCATCAATTTTGTACCATGCCTCGCCACCACGGGGATCATTGACAATGGAACCGGATGCAATTTCATCCCGGGATGCCATTTTCACAACTTCGGGCACGGAAAGTTGAACCACGCTGGAGTTGACGGAATTTCCGATGGTAGCAAACGCGAGAAAGACGCCAAGGATGACCAGCCAGATGATCAGAACCTTGGGTTCGATCATACGGTCATTTGGTTTTCGATTGTTGGGCTGGTTGCCGGGTTTTTTGGGTAGGCGGTCTTTCATTCCTTGTTGGTCAAATCGTGAAACAAGGTTAACTCCATGGGTAAGTCAACCTAAGAAGGTCATTCGAATCGGGCTTCACACGGGCGATTTCAGCGGGTATGAGGCCAGGTGCCCACAGCACGTTCCCGTGTGCGTCGCACACGATCGGGAGTCGTCTGCGCAGTGCTTTGGGAATCTTTCGGTTGATAAAACATGCATGGAGCTTCTGGTTGTATGGAGACCCCAGCGGTCGGTAGCGCATTCCGTCCTGCCAGAATTTCACTTGCAGGGTAAAGCCTTTCTTGATGGCCCCAACCTGCAGGTGAACCTGGGAGAACGGGTCGTCAATTCCGTCCAGGATCTGTTGATATAGAGCTGGGGTGAACGGAATTCGTTCACACTTCAGGCAGTTTCCGTCGGGAAAGCAGAGTTGGTCACCCGGTCCAAGCGCAAACTGCAGGGGGGCAAACGGGTGGCAGGGGGTGGTTGATTGCAGCTCGAGCCAGCCATCGCGCCGAAGCACCACTTCCCATGCCTGGTTGAGTTGCATGCGTTCGCAGGGTTGCAACTGCAGCACGCGCTCCACGTGCCAGTGGCTGCAATCGGCTGCACCGGGGTGTTCCTGCAGCCAGCGACGAACACAGCGACGCAGGATCGCGCGCCCCTGGTCCTGCAGGGCGTGGATGGGAAATTGGCGTTGCTGGAGGTTCACGGATGCCAGAGTCCTCGTACACAGATCATCGAGGCAGTTGGCATCTTCTTCCAGGAAATGCAGGCTGGTGGAGAGCTGTTGCATCAGTGTCGGTCCGGAGTATTGCTGCCAGCGGGGCAGCAGCTCGTTTCGCACAAAGTTTCGATAGAAGCGTGTGCTGGCATTGGATGCATCCTCCCTCCATGGCTGACCGATGTGTTGCAGGCAGTTGCGGATGTGTTCCTTGTCGAGATGGAGCAGGGGTCTTGCGATGTGCAGCCCATTGCGGAAGTGCTGCACGGGCTTGGGGGCGATCAGGCCATCCAGAGCGCTGCCGCGACTCAGCCGCATCAGCAGGGACTCCACGCGGTCATTCTGGTGGTGAGCGGTCAAGATCAGTTCAAGTGAATGCCGTGATGCCTGGCTGGAGAAAAAAGCAAACCGCTCCTTGCGAAGCGTCGCTTCATCCCTGTGAATCGAAGGGGGCGCTTGCCTGTCTGACGGGTGCCTCCCCACTTCGCAGATCAGTCCATGCTGCTTGCAGATCTGCTGTACAAAGCGGGCATCTGTTGTGGATGCCTCCCCGCGAAGCTGGTGGTCAAAATGCAGCACTCGCAAGCGGGTTCGCAGTTCTGGAAGGATTGCGAGAATCCAGCGAAGCAGAAAGACGGAGTCGGCACCTCCCGAGCAGGCAATGCCGATGTGCTTGTCCGACCGGGTCAGGGAGCGTAGTGCCTGTTGAACATCCGGGTGCAGGCAATCGAACGGAAGTTGCTCGATAAGGATTGAATCTGGTGAGGCTTGCTCCATACTTTTGGGTCACATGCGGTGCTGCGTTTCTGATCCCCGTTGGCGTAAGTACAGTGGGCCGCGCCCTGGTGAAGATGACGAGCACCTCGAAGAATCATACGCCTAGTCTATGCCGACACAACCCCTGATTGATCTCGAGGCGGTCATTGAGGATCGTCCAGCCTGGCGCTGGATGCGGCCCCTGATGCGCTGGTTGCAGCGCTTGTTCGGGATCGACCTGCTCAACCACGATTATGCTACGTTCCTTCAGCAATATGAAGCGGGTGAACTTGGGGATACGAATTTTTTCGTGGCGGTGCTGCGCTATCTCGAGATCAACTATGAAATTTCAGAGTCGGACCTCCGCAAAGTTCCCCAGACGGGTCCGATGATGGTGGTGGGCAATCACCCCTTTGGAGGAGTGGACGGACTGGTACTGGGTGCGGTCATGACCCAGGCGCGACCCGATGCACGCTTGCTCGCAAATGAGCTGCTCGCTCACATGGAGCCGATTCGCCCGTTCATGTTTGGAGTGAATGTTTTTGGAGGTTCGGAGGCATCGCGACGAAACTTCAAGTCGATGAAGCAGGCACTTCGGTGGCTGGAAAGCGGAGGGTGCATCGCGACGTTTCCATCCGGAGTCGTCTCGCACTTCACCCTGCGCCACATGCAGGTCGTGGATCCGGCCTGGAATCCGCACATCACCAGCATGGCCCAACGTACAGGCGCTACCGTGCTGCCCCTGTATTTCCCGGGACGCAATTCCCTGAAGTTTCAGGTTGCGGGGCTGATTCATCCGATGTTGCGCACACTCCTGTTGCCGCGGGAGTTGCAGCGGCTGAAAGGGAAAACCATCCATGTGCGCATTGGTAAGGCGATCACGCCTGCACGGCTGCGCGCGTTTGAGGACTTGCAGGAGGCAACCCAGTTTCTTCGGGTGAACTCCTACGTTCTCCGTGATCGCAAAATGGAGCCGGGACAGGAAAAAATCCGACGCTTTCCTCTGGTGAAGCTGCGCAAGGCTGCTTCGCCACTGCCAATCGTGAATGCGATCGATCCTGAATGGATGCAATCGGAAATTGCAGCTTTGCCGGGTGCGTCATTGCTGCTCACAAATGGTGAATTTGATGTCCGCATCGCCCGTGCCAGGGAAATCCCCCATACGCTCCGCGAAATCGGGCGGCTGCGCGAGGTCACCTTCCGTGAGATTGGAGAGGGGACCGGGCAATCGATTGATCTCGATGAGTTTGATGCGCACTACCTGCACCTGTTCATCTGGAACCGTAAGGAGCGCGAGATTGTGGGAGCCTATCGCATGGGACTCACGGACGAAATACTTTCACATTACGGGAAACGGGGCCTCTACACCACGACCTTGTTCAAGCTGAAAGACGAGTTCCTTGAGGAACTGAATCCTGCCATCGAACTGGGGCGCTCCTTTGTGCGCATCGAGTATCAGCGCAAACAGGCGACGCTCTCCATACTGTGGCGGGGGATTGGCACCTTTATTGGCAGACATCCCAAGTATTCCCGGCTCTTTGGACCGGTATCGATCACCGCTGAGTACAGCTCGATTTCCAAAGACCTCATGGTGCAGTTCCTCCGGGAAAACCGCTTTCATCCGACGCTTTCCAAGATGGTGAGAGCGCGAAAGCCACACCGCTCCAATCGCCTGCGCGCCCTATTCATGGAGTCCATGCACGAACCCGCAGATTCTCTGGACGACATTTCAGCGATGATTTCCGAGATCGAGTTTGACCGCAAAGGCGTGCCGGTCCTGCTCAAACACTACCTCAAGCTCAACGGCGTCATGCTAAGCTTCAATCGCGACCCCAAGTTCAGCGATGTCGTCGACGGACTGATTTTGGTGGACATGGAGCAGGCTGACCCGCACATCATGCGTCGCTATATCGGTGATGAAGCCTGGAGGCAGTTCTCCCAGTATCATCATCCTGTGGAGGAAACGCAGCAGGTGTAGTGGAGCTGCGAGGGTGCCGTTGGTCGGATCAATCGAACTTTCCGGAAGCCTTGGCCTGTTCCAGGATCTCAAAAATATCCCGTTCAAAATGCTCAACCACGCGATCCCAGGAGGCATCGAGTGCGGCCTTGCGCGAGGCGGTTTTCATCTGCCCCAGACGTTCGCCCAGACCAATGACCTTGCGGGCGGCCTCAATAAAGGCCTGTTTGTCGTCCATTGGAGCGAGGTAGCCGTTGATACCGGAGGTCACAAACAGTCGCGGTGCGGCGTAGTTAAAGGCGACTACTGCCAGTCCACTCGCAAGGGCTTCGGTCACCACATTGCCAAAGGTTTCCGTTTGGCTTGGGAATATGAACACATCTGCAGAAGCATAGTAGCGGGCGAGTTCCTCTCCCTTTTTCATGCCTGCGAAAATGAAACTCTTGTTGTCGGATTCGTAGGTTTTGCGTTCGGGGCCATCCCCGACCACAACTGCAGGGATGTTGGGGAATTCCTTGCGCAGATCCCGAACGGTCCGAAAGAACAGTTTCATGTTTTTTTCGGATGCGATGCGACCCACATACAGACAGACCGGGTCGTGGGGACCCGCTCCCCACGACTGACGCAGCGCATCATCCCGTTTGGTGGGGTCAAACAAATAGGTATCGACGCCTCGTCCCATCAGTTTGAGGTTTTTGAAACCCATCTCAAAGAGCTGGTCCCGTGTGTCTTCGGTTGGTACGAAAGTTGCCAGTGTGCGGTTGTGGAAGTCCTTGAGATACAGTTCCGCCGGGTCCTTCAGCAACCCGAGATTGTAGTGCATCATGTACTGCTGGAAATTGGTGTGAAATCCACTCGTGGTGGGCAGCTTGAGAGACTTCGCAGTCCAGAGTGCCGAGTAGCCAAGTGGCCCTTCGGTGGCGATGTAGACAACATCGGGGCGGTTTTTTTTCCAGATGCGTTTGACGCGGTTGGCGCTGGGCAGCCCCATGCGCAGCCCACTGTAACCGGGCAACGGAATGCTGTGGACGTGGATCTGCTCGAAACGCGGAAAATTACCCTGGTCGGAATACTCCGTCTCCTTGAGCTTCGGGCGGATGACCTGAATGTCATGACCGCGCTCACTCAATCCCGTCACCAGATTAAACAAGGTGCGTGCAACCCCGTTGATTTCGGGTGGAAAAGTTTCGGTGATGAGTGAGAGCTTCATGCCGATGTGCAAGTCGGGTTGCGTTGGCCCGCACACATCAGCGGGATTCCATTTGCGCTATTGTTCTGAGCACGGGATGCTTGTCGACAAGATATTTCCCGATAGCAATCCGTCGGATAAACGATTGCGGTGCCGTGTAAAATGCACTGTTTTTGAAGAATCTTGAGGGACGTGCTTTACATTCTGACTGGACCCACGGCAGTGGGCAAGACACAGCTTTCGCTGGACTGGGCAGTGCAGGCAAATGCGGAAATTGTCAGTTGCGATTCCCTGTTGTGCTACAGGGGCATGGACATTGGCACCGCAAAACCGAGCCTGGCCGAACAAGCACGTGTACCCCACCACTGTATCGATCTGGTCGAACCCTCAGAACGCTACAGTCTTGGGGCCTTTCTCGAGCGTGCGGCAGAAGCGGTCGCGGACATTCTGGGCAGGGGGAGACGGGTGTTGGTGACTGGCGGCAGTGGGTTTTATCTCAAGGGCTTTGTGCAACCGGTTGTGGATGCGATTGTGATTCCGGACGGGATACACCAGCAGGTGGAAGCCATACGGGCACAGGGCGGCCTGGGAGCACTTGTGGATGCGCTGCGCGAGGTGGCGCCCCACGATTGGGATCTGATTGACACCTGCAACGAAAGGCGGGTTGTTCCCGCGCTCAAACGTTGCCTGGCAACTGGCAAGGGTGTGGCTGAGTTGCGCCAGCAGGCGAGTGTCGCTCCGTATCCATTTGCGGAGTTTGAAGTTCAGTGTGTCCTGTTGCAGCGCTCACTGCCTTCCCTGCAGCAGCGCATTTCACTGCGTACACGGGAGATGCTCGAGGCAGGGCTGATTGCCGAAGTACAGCACTTGAAAGGGATGGGATTCGAAGCCAATCCCAGTGCGGCTCAGTCGATCGGTTACCGCGAGTGCCTGGCACATCTGCGGGGTGAGATGGATCGGGATGGATTGGAAGCAGCGATCAATCAGAATACGCTGAAACTCGCCAAGAAACAAAACAAGTGGTTTCGCCACCAGATGCGTTTTGACCGGGTGGTGGATCTTGATACGGAGTCCGTTGATCCGAAATCCCTTTTTGTACTGTCGTGATGGAGTTGCGTGAACAGATGCAGCTTGCGCTGGATGCCCTGCGAGCCGGAAAGGTGACAGAGTCGGTCAGTCAGTTGCAGGAGGTGATTGCGCGAGCACCTGCTGTTGCTGCTGCCTGGGCAAACCTGGGGAATGCGGAGCGGGAACGTGGACAGATCGATGCGGCACTTCAGGCCTACGATCAGGCCCTCAGGTTTGCGGAGGGCGGACCCGATGCCGATTGGATCTGGAGCAATTATCTGATGACGCAGTGTTACCGGGAGGCTGAACCCGGTCGCCCATGCTGGCAGATTCACGAGCAGTGGGGGCAACGCCTTGCACCCGCTCAGGAACCGACCTGGCGGCATCGCTGGGATGCCGACCGGCGACTGCACGTGGGATGGGTATCTGGAGATTTTCGCTGGCATTCGGTTGCGTTTTTTCTGCTGGCATTGCTGCGGAACCTCGACCGTGAGCAGTTTGAAGTCACCTGTTTTTCGAATCATCCCGATACGGATGAGATGACGGAGATTCTGCGCTCTCAAGTGGATGCGTGGGTGGATATTCACGAAGCATCGGATGAGCGCGTGCTCCAGCAGATTCGCCGGAGTCGTGTGGACGTGTTGGTGGATCTGTCCGGGCACAGTGCCTATCACCGCATGGCAGTTTTTGCAAAGCGTGCAGCGCCCGTTCAGCTCAGCTGGTTGGGATATCCCGGACCGACGGGGAATCCCGAGATCGATTTTTGGATGACAGATGCCATCATTTGTCCCCCTTCCGAATCTTGTCCATGGAAGGGATCCCGCCCGCTCCGTTTGAATGCGGGCTGCCATGCCTACCATCCTCCTCTGTCTGAGTCTGAGATGCCCCCGGTAGCAGTCCGGACTGAACATCCCGGACCCACCCTCGGCTGTTTCAATCACCGCGCGAAGCTCAGCAGGGAGACTGTGGAAATGTGGGCTGAGGTTTTGAATGCGGCTCCGACCGCGCGCCTGTTGCTCAAATCGCGCTGCTACCAGGATGCGCAGGCCTGCGATGAGATACGGCAACAATTTCAAGCACTGGGCGTCGCGGCGGAGCGCTTGGAACTGTGGGCGCGCACACCTTCGACCCGCGAGCATCTGGAGGGATACCAGCAAATGGACATCGCACTTGATACCTATCCGTACGCTGGAACCACGACCACGTTTGAGAGCCTGTGGATGGGGGTGCCGGTGGTGACGCGCTGTGGAGTGGAGCCTGCCTCGCGGGTCGGTGCGTCCATTCTGCGCCAGCTGGGTCGATCAGAATGGGTGGCATCGGACCGTCGTGGTTTTGTGCAGGCCGCATTGCGGTTGATCGAAGACGCAGCGCAGCGCAAAGATTTCCGGACGACCGCGCGTGAGGCGATGCGCCTGAGTGGACTGACAGATGGAGCGCGTTTTGCGCGTAGTTGGCAGGCAGCGGTGCGCGGGGTATGGCAGGAGCAGGTTCGAAAAAGGACGGAGTCTTAGGATTGTGCCTGACGGGGTGCGAGCAAATGGGTTTGAATCAGATCGCGTTGAAACACCGCACCTTCGACAAACGCCCACACCTGGGGAAGCATCTCCGGGATGGTGGCGGTGGGGTCGTTGATGAGTTTCCAGGGTTCTTCGGCGCAGATGAAGTCATGGTATTCCGTTTTGGTCCGACCCTCTCCCAGTAGCGTTGCGAACAGAGGGTTTTGTTGCATCAAGTCCAATATTTGCTGGCGTTTGGCCTGCAGGGACTGCACGGGTGCAGTTGCATTTCCCTGCATCACCCACTGCTCCCCTTCGACTGCAAAGGACAAGGTTGCCTTCAGGAAGTTTTCGAGAAATTGATCGTATTTGAAAAATACCCTCTTCACTGCTTCGAAGACTGGAGCGGGTAGGCGGGCACGTTCTGCGCGCGCGCTGAGTTCGGTGTGGAAGTGGTGCTGCGGCAATGCCTGAACCTGCTGAATCGCCTGCTCCATCGGCACGTAGGGTGCTCCATGGATGCGAGCACCCGTGCGGGCCAGATTGTGGAAGCGAAGCCCTGCGTAGTGACTGACGAGATTTTCGAAGATGCGAAGGTAGGCATGCAGCTTTTTTTCCACGGGAACCGGATGACCCTCGTTTCCGGGAAGCCATTCGCAACTGGCGGGTTCGATGTGATTGTCAGCGTCATCGGAGTAAAAACTGTCGGAGACGTGGGCCTGTCCGTCTGCACGAATCGCCATGTCCTGTCCGACGAGATAGACTTCGTTGCATCCGAGGTAGGCGGCGAGATTAACCACCGTGCAGGAGACGGTGCCATCCCCCACGATGCCCGGCTCTTCGGGGAGCTTGAGCACGCGACGCAGCAGCGTCATCACTGCATTGTAGCTGGACAGGGGAATGACCCGATCCGAGAAGAGTTCGGGCACTTTGGGGTAAACCACATAGGCACTGACGAGGAAAGGGTGGTCGGTCTGAGTGTGCTCGTAGCCGCGAAAGGTGCCCTCATGGGGATCGACGGCAACTGTGATGTCGGGGCGAATTCCCTGACGGGTGACGGCGCGATAGGCTGAATTGACCACTGCGATGCACGCTCGCCCCTGGGCGGCTCGAAGGAAATCGAAGGATTCGTCGAGGGAAGGTCCTGCGCCGACGAGCACCATTGCGCGACCCTGAAAGATACCGCGCATCGCTGTGATTTCGATACCGAGCTGATGTTGAGCAAGGTTCTGCAAGGTATTGGAAAACACTTGTTCGGCATGGCTGATATCCGTGCGCAGCTGATTCCAGCGGATCGTCAACTGTCGCATGACGGCTTCGGTGAGGTTCTGATAGAGTCCTGCGTTGCGTTCATGCAGCGGGGCAAAGCGCAGTTGTGCGGCGCTCTGGATGCCGACCAGTTCGAGATTGAGACGCTGGATGACGTCGCGGTAGGAAAAAGGGGTGAGAAGGATGAAGCGCGGATGGGACAGCAGATCGCTTACATCCTGTCGCTGCAGTAACTGTAACAACAGTCCGGTCTCTGCTTCGAGCACACAGATGCGGCTGCTGGAGGGCAGCTCCAAGAGCAGTTTTCGGAGGTGAGAACCGTCACCCAAGCCACCTGTCACCCAGACGCGATGAGGGGTTTCGCGAACCTGCCCGGCCCAAGCGTCAATGTCTGCAGGATTGGCATAAACACGATGGAGAAAGGCTTCAAATTCTGCGGTTGATGCAGGTTCAGCTGCGTATGCCTTGAGTTCCTCGATGACCGAGGGAAAGCGCTTGGCGAGTGCCTGAAGATTTTGAGACAGCTCGGAATTCATCGCACGGGAATCGGGACGAATGGGTGAAAGATCGGCTGCCGGGAATGGAGTTGGAGGTTATCGTTTCTCGAGAATCTCCACTTCATATCCATCCGGATCGGTAACAAAAGCCATGCGTTTTTCCGGATTCTCAAACGTTTCGCGCCATCCGTCGGGCCAGACCTCAATGCCCTTCTCCTCCAGTCGTTCGCAGAAACTGATGATATTGGGAACCCCGATGGCGGTGTGCATCAGGTCTTCGGGCACTGCGACCTTGTAGTCGGGGGAATAGGTCAGCTCAAGCATGTGATCGTTACCGGGCAGTCGCAGGTGCACGATCTGGTTGCCAGCAGGGGAGCGGTCATTGCGTTTGTAGACCATGAAACCAAAACCGTTGCAGTAGAAATCAACGGATTGCTCCAGATTGCTGACGCGGATGCGGGTGTGCAGGAATTTATTCATATCAGATTCGATGATTGGGTGGGGATTTGCGGGGTGTGTATTTTCATTACTTTAGGCAAGCCCCTGCCTTCATCGTTGGCAAAGCTTGGCTGGGCGCAATCGAAAAAATGGCTTGGGTAACCAGTCCGGGCAGTGCAACACGCTTTACTTGGAGCCGATGGTGCCGTAGGAATGAAAGCAGACTCATCATGGTTGTCGGATCGATTATTGCGCGATTGGGGAGTAAGCGGCTTCCTTACAAAAACCTTCTGCCCTACCGGGGAGTCCCCCTGGTGCGCCTGGGAGTGGAAAAACTGCTGCGCTGTCAATGCGTGGATGTGGTGGTGGTTTCGACCGAGAGCGAGTTGATCGCCCGTACTGTAGCTGACATGGGAGTGGTGCTGTTGCGTCGACCTGAGGAGCTGGCGGGGGATGGAGTTCCGAGCATTCCGGTATTTCAGCACATCGTGGCGCAGCATCCGTGTGAGGTGCATGTGAACTATAATATCAATTTTCCGCAGTGTGATCCTGTGGTGATTGATCGCGCTGTCGACCTTGCCCGGAGTCTGCCTGGTGGTGAAGCCCTTTCGGTTCCGTATGCGGTGTGGGCCCAAACCAGTCAGTGCCTTCACGACTATGGTGATCCATGGAATATCACCGCAGAGCGCTTCAATGATGATCGTGTGACCGAACCCGACATCCATACCCTGGAGGACCTGCTGGAGAATCACAGAACGGGTCAGCCGGACTTTGGCAGCTGGTGAGGTCTGATGTATGCACGGAAGTTGGCGGCGACTCCAACGTTTCAGGCATAAAAATCTCATGAAACCAGAGGAAAACCTGAGTTTCTCCTAACGATTTTGCACAGGCATCCGATTAGTTGAGGGTTGAAACGTTTTTTGCATTCTGGAATGAAGTTGTCGCCTACAGTCCGTCAAGTTCCCGCCCGTGCTTCCCACGGGGCATCCCTGCTGCGATCCCTCTGGGCCGGACTGTTGCTCATCTGCGTGGGTTCACCTCATGCAACAGCCAGTGGCCTTGGACTGGATCCGACGGAGTCGGGGTTGGCCTTTCGGGCACCCACAGCTCCTGCAAAACAGAACCAGAGTGCGTTCCAAATCGTACGAAGGGAACGATGGAAGGTAGAGTCTGAGATGGGTGCAGAACTCGAATCGGAAGAGATTGAGGAGATCCCCGTATATCCCGGATGGAAAGGATATTTGCAGGAAAAAGGACCCTCACGCGTGGTTGTGGAGGCTGAGCAAAAGCGGGAAATTCAACCCTTGGATGATGCGATCTGGCAGCTCATCATGGGTGACCCGGCATCTCCGGATCTCTACGAATCATCTCCATCTGAATCTGCAATAGCTGGCAACTCCTCTCGGGAGGGAGCGGATTCGTCAGACCAACAACTGGATGCTTCCGAATCGCTCGAGGATGAACTGCAGGCGCAGGCGGGAGAACGGCGAGAATCATCCTCAAATCCACAGGAAGCTGCAGCTCTGGATGATTCCGCTGAGACTTATCGACGCTTGATGGAGCTGTTTACCCAACCGGTTTTGACAACGCCTGTTCGCGATCTCCACGATACCGAAGGTCGGGTTTCGTTCCGCATCCCGCAGACTGATAATCAAAGTTCTGTCATTCGCCAGGGTAGCCGTGCGCGTTTTGAGATTCGCAGGCAGTGAAGGGAATCGTTATCTTTCGAATCATGTATCCATTTTCAATCATACGGACTCCAATGTGCTGTAATATTCACCGATGCAGGGTTCTCCTGTTGATGGGGTGGTTTGCCATCGTGGGGTATGTTCCATTTGTTCAGGCTCAAGGCGAGCGGTCGGATCTATTGGAAGCGCAAGCAGGCATTGAAGAGGGACTGTCGTTCATGGATCAAGTTGCGCAGCAAGAACTCGACCACCCATTTTCGTCGCCGAAAGAACCGATCTCACTGGGGAGCGAGTTAAAGGTGGAGGTTGAGCAGTCAATCCTGGAAAAGGATGCGCGCCTGCGATCCCGTCTCGACAATGCACTGGCAACACGAGATGAAGAGGAGTTGGTTAAGTTTCTCGAAATGGAGATCGGGGAGGACTATCAACGGCGCCTGTTGCTGACCCTTGGAGGAATCTATGAAAAGCAAAACAGCAACTCCCGGCTGATTGCGCTCTACGAAAAGTTCATCCTCGAATTTCCCAGAGATCCTGAGGTTCCAAAGCTCTACCTCAAACTGGGGCGCATGTATCGGGATGCAGGAGTGACCAATACTGCACTTGCGAAGTTCTACAACGTCTTGAATGCGGCCCTCAGTGTGCCCGTCGAGGAACTTAAGGATTATCAGGAAGTCTCTCATCGCGCTCAACTCGAAATTGCTGAGACCTTTTTCCAGCTGGGTTCCTATGAACAGGCATCCAAGTTCTTCCGGCGCCTGTTGCGCATCGAACTGGTCGAGCAGGACCGGCAGAGTGTTTTGTTCAAATATGCCTACACTCTCTATTTGTCAGGTGATTTCAGTGAAGCAGTTCCCAGTTTGCGTGCTTTCCTGCAGGATTTTCCTGAAAGCGATATGGCTCCGGAGGCAAGATACCTTCTTTCTGAAACCTATATTCGACTGAAAGATCCCAAGTCCGCCATGCGGGAGACACTGGAGTTGCTGACCGCAGAAGTATCAAAGATCGAAACCCATCCTGCAGCATGGCTGTACTGGAAGAAACGCACGGGAAATCGACTGGCGAACCAATTCTATCAAGACGGAAATTACATGGATGCGCTGACCATCTATCAGGCGATGGTTGACATTTCGGACAATCCGAGCTGGACGTGGCCGGTGCTCTACCAGATTGGCCTCAGTTTTGAGAAGCTGGATATGGGTCCGAAGGCCATCGAAACCTATCGTCGCATTGCAGAGGAACAAAAGACGCTTCGTGCACCTGACAGCGAAGACCCCACGCTGACATCCATTTTTGAAATGGCACTGTGGCGTATGGACCGCCTTGAGATGGATATCTCGATGGAGTTGAGTCTGAAACAGATTCTGAGTAACTCCTGATGCGCTGCTGAGGCTGGAACATCGTTCAGCTGTGCTTCACTGGATGGACTGGCGGAGCCAGCCCAACAGGATGCGCTGCGCTCAACAGGGTTTTTGTGGGTGGTTCTTGAACCTGTTGCTGGGAAAGGTCGAACCGTTGAGGTATTCGAGTGTCCAGGGGTCGAAATTTTTCCAAATTCCCCTATCGGAACAAAAGAGATTGTTTTTTGAACCTGCTACACGGAGGGACGACGTGTATCCTGCTCCGGCGCAGCCGGATCAAGAGAGTCCTTTAGGACGAACGGTGTCGGATAAGATGCGGTTAGGTGGAACAAGCTGACGCGCTGTGCAGCGAAGCTGCAATGGCGAAGTTGAAATGCCTGATGGCTATGATACTTGCCCGATTGAGAAAGAGACTACCGGGCTGTCCAACACTTCTTATGCCGGGATGTTTTGTTCCAACACCTCTCTGGAGAGGTGAAATTTCCCAACCTGGGTAACGGGTCCGGTCATCGTCAGATCGTAGCCCTGTGCAATCTCAATGGAGAGCGTTCCCCCGGGCGCGTGAACTGTGATGGATCCATCACACCATCCCATCTTGTGTGCAATCACCGATGCTGCACAACTGCTGGTCCCTGACGCAAGGGTGTAGCCTGCACCCCGCTCCCATATTTCGATCTGGATGTTGTTGCGATCAATGACCTTGAGCAACTGCATGTTGATGCGCTTTGGAAAGAGGGCGTGGTTTTCCACCTTGGGTCCGATGCGGTGCGCCAGTTCGGATGAAATCGTATCGAGTGGGATCACGCAGTGGGGATTTCCCACGGAAACACAGCAAATCTCATAGCGCTGACCATCGATCTCGAGTGGATACTGCATGACCTCCTGGTCCGGAGTCTCCGTGTTCACCGGAATTTGCCCCGCCTTAAATATCGCTTGCCCCATTCCGACCTTGATGCGGTTTCCATGATCAAAGACTTGTGCCCGCACCACCCCCCCGAGTGTTTCCACGGTGAAGTCGTGATCTTCCTTCACCAGCCCACGGTCGAACAGATAGCGACAGAAAATGCGCAACCCATTGCCGCTTTTTTCGGCTTCACTACCGTCGGGATTGAAGATGCGCAGCTTGAAGTCCGCCAGTTCCGAAAACAGGGGTCCCAGCAGAATGCCGTCCGACCCCAGCCCGTAGTTGCGGTGACAGATCTTGCGGATGGATGCTTCATCCAGCTCAGTTTTGGTCAGTGAAGGATCCTTCACCAGATAGTCGTTTCCAAGCGCGTGATATTTCGCAAATTCCATAGGCTGACGATGGAGTGTTCCGATTTTAGGCTCAATGGAAATTTCACAAAAAAAAGCGTGTGTTCTGTCCCGGAACACACGCTTCTGTCTGATTGATTGTCTTACTTTGTCTTTTCTTTCAGTCGGTCGCAAATAAGAGCGAGAGAAAAATATCAGAGCTTGCGAAGGCGGTCGAAACGGCTGGTTTCAGTCGTATCAGCGCGAGCCACGCGAGTGGTTTCCTCAACTTCCGTATCGGGAGTGATGCTGGCGAGGTAGTTTTGGTAGCGAACCATGGATTCATCCACCAGTGCCAATCCACCAAAATTGGATGACTTGAGAACTTCGCGGTCTTCGTGGCGATTGTTGTCGCCCTGAGTGATCCAGGTGCCGCCACGGTGGCGACGAACGATGCGGTGAATCACACTGTATCCCTTTTCGCTTTCGATGATGACCACATCACCAATGCGCAGCTTCTTAAACGGATAAGCCTTGTAGACCACAGCGGTTTCACCACCCTTGAGTGTGGGCAGCATGCTGTTCCCGCTGATCCGGGTGATTTGGTAGTCGCGGCCCTCTGGCTTAACGTTGATTGCGTTGGCAGACGAGAGGACGCAGCTGGCTGCGAGGACGAGCAGTGCGATGCGGGACAGGTTTTTTGCGAAAGTGTTCATGTGAGGTGCTTCAATCAGAGTTATCAGCGACACCTTAAAGAACGGATTTTACATCCATAAATTCTGTCTTCACCCCGGTTTTTACATTTCGTTAATTGTAAAAAGCGAAAGTTTACACCGTCTTTAAAAATTCCGAACTTTCTTCATTTTTCTTTTACACGCATTTCCGCGTGGTGAAGGTCGTTTTTACATTTGCGTGAGTGTTGCCCGGCACTGCTTTTGACTTTCCAGCGCAAGCATTGCGGTGTAGGCAGGGAGGCATGCTCATTGTATTTGATGTGGATGGAACCCTGATAGGGGGAGAAGAGCAGGATTGGCCCAGCTTTGATGCAGCCCTGTTTGAGGTGTTCGGGTTTCACCCTGATGCAGACTTCTGGGAGGGTATGCACGAGATCACCGGCAGGGCGATCATTCGGCGTGTTGCGGAGGTTACGGGAACCGACTGGACGGAGAAGGTTGAGCAACGCGTGCGCAAACTGTATCTGGAAAACCTGCGCCGTGCAGCTCCATTCAAAGGATCAGTTTTTCAACCCAAGCCCGGAGCGGTGGAAATTCTCGAACTGCTGCGGCGCACCCCGATCTTTGATGTGGCCATTGCGACGGGAGATTTCAAAGAGAGCAGCCAGTTTAAACTCGCATCCGCTGAACTCGACATCAAGGGACTGCCGTATGCCTCCAGCTCGGATGCAGCAGTCCGCAGCGAAATCATTGCCACCGTGGTTGAGCGCGCCGGATATCGCATTGTAGATGCCGTTTATGTTGGCGACGGCCCCTGGGATCATCGGGCCTGTCAACAACTGGAGATTCCTTTTGTGGGAACTGGACGCCGAACCGACCGACTGGTGGATCTGGGAACGGAGTTCATCGCCCATGACCTACAGCCGTCAACCCTGCTGCCTGTGCTGCAACAGATCCTTGAACTCTGAGAACACACTCATGCAAATTCCGGTACAGCGCGCCGACTGGCGCGAATTTGAACTCATCGACAGTGGTGATGGGCGCAAGCTTGAACGCTGGGGGTCTACCCTTGTCGAACGACCCGAACCCAAAGCCCTCTGGCGTCCACACGATCCGGAACTCTGGAAGCAGGCTACTGCAGTTTGCGATGCCGGTGAGAACTGGACTCAACCCTTCCGCCCGCAGACCCTCGAATGGGAGCAGGGCATCCGCTTCAAGTTGCGCATGTGGCAGAAATCCAAGCATCTCGGACTCTTTCCTGAGCAGGAACCGCACTGGCGGTGGATACGGGAGCAAACTCAAGCGGGCGACCGAGTTGCAAATCTTTTCGCCTATACGGGTTCGGCCAGCCTTGTCGCTGCCAAGGCTGGAGCCAAAGTCACTCACGTTGATGCGAGCGATCCTGCGGTTCGCATGGCGCGTGCGAATGCGGAACTCAGTGGCCTAGCGGATGCACCGATCCGTTGGATTGTGGAGGATGTGGTGACCTACCTCAAGCGAGAGGCGCGTCGCGGCAGCGTGTACGAAGGCATCCTGCTCGATCCTCCCAGTTTTGGTCGCGGACCGAGGGGGCAGTTGTGGAAGATTGATGCCATTGCCGAGCTGCTCGACCTGTGTGCAGCCGTACTCAGTGATCGCCCGAAATTTGTGCTGCTGACCATGTACAATCTGGAGGCTTCCTCCCTGACGCTTGCCAACCTGCTCGAACCCCTCCGGCGCAGGGGTGCTCAGATCGACATCGGGGAACTTGCGCTCAAGGAACGCCACACAGAGCGTCACCTGTCACTCTCCCTCTACGGACGGGTTCGATGGCCCTGACCGCATTCACGAGAACGTGGACCTGGACCCGTTCGATGGGCGTCAACCCCCCAGGCCTCCTGACGCTCCCGTAACCGCATTCGGAAGCATGCGGACCTTAGCCCGCTATCAATTTTTGGCAAAAAACAACGCAGAAAAGCGAGTCGTCCGCACCGCCGAGTCGGATGGGCCTATGGGGTTGCGCGCAGGTGCAGGATCCAGTCATTGCCGCGTGCGATGTCGAAGGGAGGATCAAAAAGAAGGGACTCATTTCCAGCCGCAAATTGATTCAGTGCAATGCGATGCCCGGTTTTGGGGTTGACCCACTCGGCTTCAAAGGATCTTCCGGCAAGTTCGTTCAAATTGAGTGAAAAGGGCATGCCGTAGGGGGAATAGGCCAGGGCGTGTGCGCCCTTGGAATCGAGGGCGAAGCGGGGAGTCGCACCGGGGTGGGGCAGGTCTGTTTCGAGAAGCTCCTGACGGGGTTGGAGTCGCCACCACGGCAGTTCCTCATAGAAACGACGCAGAACCGTCATTTGATGGGCACCGGGATAGTCGAGAGCCTGTATCCACTCCGTTCGGGCAGACGAGACAGGCTCTTCCGCGTCGCTGTAGAACTGCCACACGCTGTGATGCCCGTACGAGTGACCAGCTGAACCCGAAAGCAGCGCCCAGTAGGCGGCGCGCCGTGGTTCGAAGTCGGTGAACCAACCGTTGGCGGGATCGAAATGGATGGGATGGTCTTCGTAGCACGGTTCGGCTTCAATCACTGGTTTGAGTGGTGTGCGGACGTAGGCGCGTTCGATGAGTTGAAAGCCCAGGGGATCGGGAGCGTAGTGACCGGATTGCACCATGTTGAAGTCGAGCCACTTGCGATGGTGGAAAAAATTGTCAGAACCTTGATTCCCCCACGGATGGTAGGTGATCAACTGTCGGTCCCCGACAATCTCGCGGATACCCTCAGCCATCGCGTCGATCACTGCGTAGTGCATATCGGTCCGCGGGATGCGGTCACCGCCGAGCACCCAAACGATGGGCAGGTGTCGATAGCGCTTGGCAAGGAAACGCGTGTAGGGAGCTGAGTTGTCTCCGTTGAATACCTCTGGCCCCGCACCCTTGTGTTGGTAAAACTTGTCTCCCCAAGTGGGAAGGAGCGCGATCACAAATCCGCGTTCGGCGATCATCGCGAGGACTTGATCAAGTCGCGCGAAGTACGATTCCACAGGAACGAGCGATTCAGGGTCTTCAAAGGGAAAATCGCCGTTAGGGTTGGGACGTTGGAACGCCCAGTGCGAAATCGCGTTCGTGAGGATGACCGTGAATCCCTTCTGCGCGCGGTTGTCGAGGTAGGTTGCGACTTCGTCCAACTCAAGGCGGTTGGTGAGTTCCCAGGCCGTATCCGCCAGCCAGAAGAACGGCTCACCTTCGGTCGTTTCGAGGTAGCGGTTGGATGCGTGGACCCGCAGACCTTCGGTTTCTCCAACGAGGGATGCGGAACTCATGAAAAGGAGAACAAGGAAGAAGTGGTGCATGATGCAGGGGTACGAACGAATTCCCTCCCCTGAAATAGGGGAACTTGGCTGGGCCAAAGTCATTGGACACCGCAGGGGCATTTGTTGTACCATTGATGATTCAAACAATTGAATTTTGTAACATCGGCTGGCGAATGCCAACCTACAAGGCCACTGGCCCACACAACGCTGTGACACAGCACCAGAAAGCGTTTATGTCCCCGACGGGTCGGGGACACAAAACCTTTTTTTCACCTCCACTAGCGAAATCGGTAGAATCCGGACTCTCCCTCCTCACGCTCCCAAGCTCCCTGTCAAGCGTAGCCGAATTCGGGAGAATTCGGAGCGTCGTTCCAGTTCGAGAATCCAAAATCCTGAATCATTTGCACTGAC